>SKUL01000157.1 GCA_007129985.1 Flavobacteriales bacterium | reverse complement strand
ATTGTAGTTTGTGTTATTGAGGGAGGAAACCTTAATCACCCCGACCTTACCGACAATGCCTGGGTAAATGTGCACGAAATACCCGGCAACGGAATTGACGATGACGGAAATGGCTACATAGATGATTATCTCGGATGGAATGTGGCGTCCAACACCGACGGAGGTGTGCTGCAAGGAGGGCACGGCACACAAGTTTTCGGTATGATTGGTGCCAAAGGAAACAACAGCCTCGGAGTAGCCGGAATCAACTGGGATGTGAAACTCATGTCGGTTGCCGGAGAAAACCTCTTCAATGAGGCCTCTGTGGTAGCCGCCTATACCTATCCGCTGGTGATGCGCGAACAATATGACGAGACCAATGGAGCCCTTGGCGCATTTGTGGTTGCGACCAACGCCTCCTGGGGAATTGACGGTGGAGACCCCGATAACTCTCCCCTCTGGTGTGGAGTGTATGAAACCCTGGGTGAAGCCGGAATCCTCAACTGCGGTGCAACGGCCAATAACAACGTGAATATCGACAATGTGGGCGATCTTCCAACAGCATGCCCCAGTCCTTACATGGTTAGTGTAACAGCTACCAACCACAACGATGTGCGTACTTTTTCCGGTTACGGGGTTAATACCATTGATGTGGGAGCCCCCGGAGCTGCCGTGGTAACAACATCAGGTACCAATGGCTATGGTTCAACCTCGGGCACTTCTTTTGCAAGCCCACTCACCGCCGGTGTAATAGCACTGCTCTATTCTGCGCCCTGCCCGTCGCTGATTCAGATTGCCAAAGCCAACCCACAGATGGGTGCCGATTTGGTAATGGAAGCATTATACGAGGGCGTGGATATCATTCCAAACCTTATCAACGAGGTAGCTACCGGTGGCCGCATCAATGCATACAACAGCCTGATGCATATCCTCAACAATTGCGCTGACGCCGGCTGTATTACTCCATTTGCCCTAAATGGGGTTCAGGAAGAAGGCACCTCCAACTACACCCTCAGTTGGAGCGGGCTTGATGCCGAGTCTTACGACCTGCGCTATCGTCCCACATCAGAAACAGAATGGACTGAAGTTGAAGGACTCGTGAATACAAACTACTTTGCCGCCGACCTTCTTTTCTGCACCGAATATGAGTTTCAGGTTCGGGCCAATTGCGAAGAGGAGAGCTCTGATTACTCTGCCTCTTTTGTGTGGCAAACCGATGGCTGCTGCGAAAACCCTGCTTTATCTGTTGTAGACATCACTGTTGAGACCGCCACCGTAAGCTGGGGGTCTGTTCTGGCAGCCACGCATTTCAACCTACGCTACAGACCACAAGGCACCACCATCTGGACAGTTGTCAATGACATCAACGACACGGAATTCACCATTGATGGCCTGGTGGAGTGTACTTTTTATGAGGTGCAGATACAAACCGTGTGTATCGAAGGTCAGGAAGAACCCTTTACCGAAAGTGTCAACTTCAATACCACAGGTTGCGGCTCATGTACCGATTTGGATTACTGTACCACAGGTGGCAGCAGTTCTAACGAAGAATGGATAGAATCTGTTGAGTTCACATCATTTACCAATGTATCCGGAAACAACGGTGGTTATGGTGATTTTACCGACGAAACCCACCTCTTTATGATGGGTGCAGAACACGAATTCACGCTGACTCCGGGCTTTTCTGCCGGAACTTTTAATCAGCACTTTACTATGTGGGTTGATTACAACCAAAACGGCGAGTTTGAAGAAGATGAACTCGTGTACGACTCAGGCACAGGTATTACGGAGGCGGTTTCAGGAAGCTTTGCCATCCCCGATGGAACACCACTTGGAGCAACCCGCCTGCGCGTTGCTATGAAATACGTTGGCGGTGGCGGTATTTGGGGCGGTGCTCCGGATGCACCAGCTGCGCCTTGCGAAGTATACCAATTTGGTGAATCCGAAGACTACTGCATTTTTATTGACGAAGTGAGCAGTGTAGCAGACGAAGCTGAAGGTGGCCAGGTGAGCATTTTCCCGAACCCAACCAGCGATCAGTTTTGGGTAGATTTGAGCGATACCGGCCTCAACCCTCAAAACCTGCGGTACCACCTGCTCGACCTTACCGGGCGTGTTATTCAATCGGCGCAGTTCAATATGGATCGCCAGTCGTTTGACGTAAGCAACCTGCCATCAGGTGTGTATGCTCTGGTTGTGTACGACGGCGAAACCCGCGTGGCCAACGAACAAATTGTGGTTGCGAGATAAGTCCCGCAACATATGCATCAACTTCTGCAAAGGCGGCCCAAAAGGTCGCCTTTGCTTTTGCGCTACTTTTTCAGCGCCTGAAGTGCTTCCTGAATGTGCTCCTCAGGTTTGAACATGGAATTGAAGGCCATCCTGATTTTTCGATCCGTTCCGATGACATAGGTTACCCTTCCCGGGATAAACAACAAAGTGTTGGGCACCTTGTATAACTTGCGCACTTTTTTGCTGGGGTCACTCAACAAAACAAATGGCAATCGGTGATTGTCGGCAAAGCCGGCGTGATCTTGTTCGGCATCTGAACTTACACCCACCACTTCGGCGCCGGCGTCTTTGAATTCTTCATACGCATCCCGAAATGCACATGCCTGGGCCGTGCATCCACGCGTTTCATCCTTTGGATAAAAGTAAAGCACCACATCTCCCTGATTGAGCAAGTCATACAGTCTTACATCCTCTCCCTGCGCATTTTTAAGCGTGAAATCAGGCGCCGTTTGGCCTACTTGAAGCATCGTTTCAGTTGTTTCGTTCGCGAATTCGCTTGTACCACTTAATGGCTATCATCATCACCACCGCTACACCCATAATGCCCAACACTCCCCATATCCAATCCAAAGTAGAGCGCAGCACAATCACAAACACAATGGCAATGAGCAACAACGTGGCTACCTCGTTCAACACCCTGAAACCCGTGGAGGTTTTGGTGATACGGTTCTGCTGCAACTGATTAAACAACTTTTGGCAATAGAAGTGATACACCACCAAAAGCGCAACCATGGCGAGTTTTACGTGCATGAAACCTTGCGTGAGATAGCCGGGAAGGAGATACAACATCCACAAGCCAAAGATGAGAGCCAGCACCATAGAGGGCCACCCGATAATGTACCACAGGCGCCACTCCATCAATTGAAACTGCTTGATGAGGATGCTGCGATCTGGCTCATTGCGTGTATCGGCCTCGGCGTGATACACAAACAGGCGAACGATGTAAAACAGCCCCGCAAACCACGTCACCACAAAAATGATGTGTAGCGATTTAACAATTCCGTACAGGTTGGTTATTTCCATGGCTCGGTTTGAGGCAATGCAAATGAAGTATCTTTGCCCCAAAATCTGGGTAAATGTCGCGCAAAAAAGTGAAAGCATCCGAAACCGTAGCCACCACCACCCACATGGTGCTTCCGGAAAACACCAACACACTTGGGAATCTTATGGGGGGGCAACTCCTGAATTGGATGGACGTGACATCTGCCATCTCAGCGCACCGGCACTGCCGCCGAATTGTGGTAACCGCTGCTGTGAACAATGTGTCGTTTCAGCACCCCATCAAGCTGGGCGATATTGTGACCATCGAAGCCAAGGTTTCGCGTGCATTTTCATCCTCCATGGAAGTTTTTATGGAGGTTTTTGTGGAGAACCACAGCACCGGTGCAAAAACCCGTTGCAACGAAGCCATGTACACTTTTGTGGCCGTAGATCAGATTGGTAACCCCATTCCTGTGCCCGAGCTGGTACCCGAAACAGACGAGGAAAAAATACGATTTGAGGGGGCACTCCGTCGCAGACAATTACGTCTCATCCT
>SKUL01000336.1 GCA_007129985.1 Flavobacteriales bacterium | reverse complement strand
TGGGGCTGGGCATCGGCCGACTGGTGTTTCATGCGCTCAATAAAATGGAGTGGATATTTGTCATTCTTATTGCAGCCAATCTGCTATGGAGCGGTTTTTCGATGAGTTGGACAAAACTGTTTATCCTTCTCCCTATTCTGATCCTTGCTGCACAAACCGATTGGCTTTTGCCCGCTCTCGATATGCGCGCAGAGATGCACATTCAGGGGCAAGCAGCTCCGGACTCTTCCCTGCATTTTGTGTATGTGGCAATGGAAGTTGTAAAGGTTTCGGCACTCTTCATTTTTGGCATCACACTCTTTAAAACTACTTCACCATGACACGAGAAAAACTCATTGAGGCGATTGAAGCAAAATACCAACAACTGGGCGAAGACCCGCAGCTCTTCCTGAGCGGACTGCTTCAAGCCAAACCAATCAACTACTGGGATTATGTGGAAACCGAAACGCTTCTCTCGCTCCAAAAACCACGTACCGACTTTAAGGATGAAATGATTTTCATCATGTACCACCAGGTAACAGAGCTGGTGCTAAAAATGATGGTACACGAACTGAAGCAATTGGTGTTTGAGACGCAGGAAGATGCCGTGTGGGCAGATAAAATCAATCGTCTCAATCGCTACACCGGGCTGCTTATCAATTCGTTCGACGTAATGCGATCGGGCATGAACTACGACGATTACAACACCTTCAGGCATACCCTTGCCCCCGCCAGCGGATTTCAAAGCGTGCAGTTCAGGTACATCGAGATTTACTGTACTCCGCTGCAAAACCTCATGAACGAAATGGGAAAAGCCCGTTTGAGCAGCCAACCTGATGTGAACGAATATTTTGAACACATCTACTGGAAAGACGCCGGGCTGAATCGCAAAACCGGCAAAAAGACCCTTACCCTCAGGCAGTTTGAAGAAAAGTATCTCGAAAACCTGAAAATGCTGGCCCGCGACGTTCAAGGCCGGACACTGGAGGAAAAGTTGGCCGCCATGCAGAATCCATCCAATGACCTCATTGACAAAATGCGCGAATTTGACCGCTTGTACAATGTGGAGTGGCCGCTGGTACATCTCCAAACAGCCCGCCACTACCTGGATAGCAAAGGCGAAGAAAAAGCGGCTACAGGTGGAAGCGAATGGAAAAAATACCTGCACCCAAAGTTTCAGCAACGAAAATTCTTCCCGGCACTTTGGTCGAATGTTGAAATGGAAGAATGGGGCAGTGAATCCTAATATGGAACATGATGAAAATCGAAACTCAACACAATATCGGAGAACTGGTTGCCAAGGACTACCGCGCGGCCGGAGTTTTCAAAGCGCACGGAATTGACTTTTGCTGTAACGGCAATCGCACTATTGGTGAGGCCTGCGAAAGTCAGGGACTCAATTCCAAGAAAATCACAAAAGAACTTGAAAACGCCTTGACACAGCAAAACAGCGGTCAAATTGATTTTCAATCGTGGCCTCCCGACTTGCTGGTGGATTACATCGAGAAAAAACACCACCGCTATGTGGAGGACAAGATTCCTGAAATCAAGGTCCATCTTGGTAAAATCGCCTCGGTTCATGGCGACCGACATCCGGAATTGCACGAGGTGGAACGGCTTTTTACCGAAGCTGCCGGGGCACTCACGGCCCACATGAAAAAGGAAGAGCTGATTCTTTTTCCATTCATCCAAAAACTTATGGCTGCGCGGCAGCATCCGGAACAACTTACGGCGCCCCTTTTCGGCTCAGTAGAAAACCCCATTGCGTTGATGCATCAGGAGCACGATACCGAAGGTGAGCGATTCCGCGAAATAGCGCGCCTTAGCAACAACTACACTCCACCTGCCGACGCCTGCAACACCTACCGCGTGGCTTTTGCTCTGCTTAAAGAGTTTGAAGCAGATTTACACATGCACATCCACCTGGAGAACAACATTCTTTTTCCGATGGCTGTAAAACTGGAAAAAGAAAGCGGGCATGCCTCGCGTTAATTAACAGAATCTCAAAATTTCAAGCGCAAAATGTAACGAGCTCGCGCACGATAGGTCCATCAAATAATTACCACAAAGCAAAAACCGAATATAGCACGCGCCAAAACAACTTCTCCTCTTCCTGCGATGCGTTCATGCGCGACTGTCGCGTAAGAAAATGTCAGCGCAAAGTCATCATGGCTTAGCGCCTGTAATCCGGTTTCTGTCGAAAAAATCTCTTTGCGATGAAACCGTGGCGCAATCCCTGCGTAATACCACATGACAAGAAACGGAAACGCATCCTTATCAGCTATGAATACAATTTCACATACCTCTGCGGTACAACGCAGTCTTGAAGTATCGTTCGAAACCAACCAAACGCTCACTGTAATGTACAAACCGCTCACGGATAGAGCGCTGTTTGACCTCTGTGACCTCAACGGCAGAATTCTCGTAACCGGTGAAATAAAGCAGGAGCGCACCAAGGTGGACGTTACTGACCTCTATCCCGACCAGTACATTTTACTGATACTTGATGGCGATAAAGTTTGCAGTGCCAAGTTCTCGATTGACGATTAAGCATTCATCAATGCTTCAATCTCATCGGCCTCAAGGGGGATGTTGGCCATGAGATCCACAAAGCCATTTTCGGTAATCAGAATGTCATTTTCCAGCCGGATGCCGAGGTTCTCCTCTCGGATATAAATCCCAGGCTCAACCGTAAACACATTACCCGCCTTGATGGGCTCTTGCCACAGTCCAACATCGTGCACATCCAGGCCAATAAAGTGACTGGTGCCGTGCATAAAGTACTTCTTGTACGCAGGCCAGTCGGGGTTTTGATTATTGATGTCTTCTTGGGTAAGCAGACCTAACTTCAGCAACTCTTCCTCCATCATCTTGCCCACCTGCACGTGGTAATCGGACAGAAAAACACCCGGACGAAGCAGGTTCATCGCGCCACGCATCACCCGCAAAACCGCATTGTACACTTCTTTCTGCCGCTCGGTAAAACGACCGCTCACCGGCACACAGCGCGTCATGTCAGATGCGTAATTACCATATTCGGCGCCCACATCCATCAAAATCACATCGCCCGCCTTGCACTCCTGGTTGTTGGCGATGTAATGCAGCACGCATGCATTGAAGCCCGACGCAATGATGGGTTCGTAGGCAAATCCGCGTGAGCGATTCATCAGAAACTCGTGGGCCAGCTCGGCCTGGATTTCATATTCGTAAACGCCGGGCTTAATCATGCCCAAAATTCTCCTGAAAGCTTTGTCCGTAATGTTGCAGGCGGTTTGCATTTGCTTGATTTCACCATCTGATTTTACCGAGCGTATGCGGTGCATAATGGGGGCCGACCGCTCATAGTTGTGAAGGGGATACTGTTCGCGAAGCCATTTTCCAAAACGTGCATCGCGCGTTTCAACCTCCACTTTGGCGCGGGTGTGCTCGTTGGAGTTGAGATATACACTCCTGGCCTCGGCCATCAGCGCGGGGAGCATCTTGTGAAAATCACTTATCCAGTGTACCGTTGAGATTCCGGTAAGCTCGCGGGCCTGTTCTTTGGTGAGCTTGGCACCCTCCCAAATGGCAATTTCCTCGCTCGTTTCTTTGACAAAAAGTATCTCCTTGTGCGCCGTGTTGTGCGCATCCGGAAAAATCAACAGCACCGTTTCTTCCTGATCTACGCCGCACAGGTATAAGAGGTCACTGCTTTGCCGGAACGGCATGGTGCCATCGGCATTGGTGGGCATAATGTCGTTAGATTGAAAGATGGCCAGGCTTCCGGGCGTGAGGTGGCTTTTGAATCCATCACGATGTTGACGATAGGTCGAGGCGTTCAAAGGAGTGTACTTCATTTTTCAATAGTTTTGCGCTCCGGCAAATA
>SKUL01000215.1 GCA_007129985.1 Flavobacteriales bacterium | reverse complement strand
ATTCAATTCTAATCAAGAGATTCCGGCAGGCCTGACCACTACCTTTTTTTAGGAATGTTTATTTTTGGTGAAACAACCCACCCAAACTATGAAAATAGGCCACCTTACCATGTGTTGCGCGCTTTTGCTTTCTACCGTTCTTCATGCCCAAACCGACCAAACCCTTGAATGGGCAAGTTATTTTGGGGGCAGCAATCCCTGGGATCCTATGGCTGCAACGATGCCAACTCAAATTAAAGAAGCTCCGGATGGTGGGTTTTATGCCTGTGGTTGGACAGACGCTCAACAGGGAATAGTCGTGCCGCCGGCACATCAGGTAGGAATGTTCTCTTTCACGGGTTTTTTCATGAAAATAGGAGCCGATAAGAACATCGAGTATGCTAGCTACTTCGGCGGGGAGGATCAGGACTCAGTCAATGACCTTGCCGTGCTTTCGGACGGCAGTTTTGTGATTGTAGGATCAACGAGGTCGTTTCAAGAAATAGCTACTGCTGGCAGTTTTATGGAAACCAAGCCTACAGGTGATTCAGGGTTTATTGCGCGATTTAACGCAAACGGCCAAATCATTTGGTCAACCTACTTAGGTGGTGATGCTCCTGAGCTTTCCATTGGTACGACAATAACATCTGTGATTGCAGATGAGAATGACAATATCATTTGTGTGGGGATTACCAATTCTGAAAATTTACCTGTAACTGACAATGCACATCAAACAACAATTGGTGGGGCAGAGGATGGATTTGTTGCTCGATTCGACTCCGACGGTAATCCTGACTATATCTCATATATTGGAGGTGAAGGTAATGATCGATTGTTTTCTGTGGCACTTATTCCTAACGGTGATATCTTACTTGGGGGCACCACGAATTCAGAGAGCCAAATTGCTACCCCGAATGGTTATCAGACTGAATTAGGCGGTCAAAGAGATGCTTTTATGATGCGAATGAGTTTTCCCGACGGAATGATTTGGGGCACCTACTATGGAGGTGATGAGGATGATTACATCGTTCGGTCACCAGTCTTCGATGGAGACAATCATTTTTATGCTTTGATTGGCACTAGAACTCAAGGGCTTGAAACCATGGGGTTACCGTATGATGAGATTGGGAACATTGAGCTGAGATTGGTTACGCGTTTCAATTTAAATGGTGAGCCACAATGGTCGCGTTACTTGAATTATGACGCATGGGATGGGGTCTCCGGGTTGCAGTATTGCGGAGAAACACTCGTGGCTTTTGGTATGGCCAGACTTGGTCATTCATCTATTGCCATGGGGGTTCCTTTTCAGCCCGCAGTCAATGGCGTAGGTCAAAACCCGGATATGTTTTTGCAAGGAATTGCGAGTGATGGGCAACTCTTGTGGGGTACTTACTACGGGGGGTTGTCAGTTGATGCACCTTATAGAGTTCAATGTCTCGAAAAGAATCGAATTTTACTTGCCGGCTCGACATCTTCTACCAGTATTGAGATCACCCCCGATGCCTTTCAACCAACAAAGTCAGGTTGGATAAACGCATTATTCGCCATCTTCGAAATCGACGGTCTAACCAATGTTGAGCACAACGAGGAGCTTACACTCAAAGCCTACCCCAACCCCACCACCCAACACCTTTGGCTGGATTTGCCGCCCTCTTTTGCCTTTCACGCGGAGGTAAGTGTGTACAACTCGGTGGGGCAATTGGTGCAGCGCCACACACAATTCAGCAGCCATGAGCCGCTAAGCCTTCAGCACCCGCCGGGACTTTACATTGTAGAGGCCCGCAAGGGAGACAATGCTGTAAGGGCGAAGGTGGTGGTGAGGTAAGTCATTCCGGCCCCGGATTTGGAAGTCGGGGAGTTTTTTTATATCTTTATACCGTTATGGTATTGAAGCTAAGATTTTTGATTTCGCTAACAGCCTTGATATGGCTGTTGTTGCAAAGCGCAAGGCCGGCAACTGCCCAAACGCTGGATTATTTTTACGACCCTACTTTTACCCCGCCCAACGTGGTTGGAGGTAGTGGGGGGTTAGCCAGCTCGATTTTGGCACATGATGACGGCCGCTACATGGTGGGGGGGGGGGTTCAAACTATTGTCCCTTATCAAATCAAAAAATTTGTGCGGTTTCACAATGATGGCAGCATTGACGATTCATTTTCAACCTTTGCGAACCCACTTGTTGCGGGTGCAATGCGGTTTTACCAGGACGGGTACCTAGTTCATGGGACAACCGGAATGACCAAAATGAACATGGATGGTAGCCTACCCGGGTTCCCGATGTCGTACTTGAACCATCCCTTTAAGCCATCATTACCTCCTTTTCCAGAGTACAGAATGTATGCAGTAACGGATGACGATATGATTTTGCAAGTTGGTCGTTTTTACCCGGATTCCAACAACCTGAGCGAAAGGCGGTTTTTGGTGCGGGTGTATCCCGATGGCAGTCCTGACCATAGCTTTGAGCCGCTGCAAACCGACGCTCCTCCAGACGGCAGAATTTCAGGACTTTGGCGAACTCCCGACGGCAAATGGATGATAACCGGCACCTTTAATCATGTTGAGGGTTTTGAAACCCCGAGCATCGCCCGATTAAATCAGGATTTTAGCGTGGATACTACCTTTAAGTCGCCCTTTCCTGACTACAGCTGGTCGGTGAAGATATTGCGTGGCGACAACCCGACAGAATTAAGTGGTACCATTGACCATTTGAACAGATCCTATATCACTGTCATTGACCCGAACCTGGCATTTCCCGGCCCCATTTTTGGGATTAAGTATTACCGTTTGCTGCCAGGTGGTGAAATTGATACCACATTTCAAGCCCCTGAACTAGAGGATACAAGGTACACTATGTCGCCGGCTTCGCCTGAAGATGTTCCGGGCATTATAGAATGTATCTCTTTTGAGCCTGACGGAACCTTGATTGTTGGCGGTTCTTTCAGAAAAGTAAATGGCCACCCCAGGGGTAATATCGCCAAGCTCAACGAAGACGGCTCCTTGATTGAAAATGCTTTTCACCGTCAGGGTGCCGATACTGCGCTTTGGCTAGGTGGCTGGTTTGATAATCCTGTTGTGTTCACTTATGCGCGTTTAGACGATGGCAGATTAATGGTAGGCGGTACTTTCTCCCGCTATGACGGCCACGACCAATGGGGGGTAGTGCGCCTGGTGCCAAGCCCGGTTGGGGTGGAGGAGTATGATGGCAACGGCGTATTGAAAGTTTTTCCGAATCCCACCCATGATGTTTTGTGGATTGAAATGCCCGAAGAACCCGCTCACGAGGTGTGGAGCTTTCACGTTTTTGACCTCACCGGTGCGCTCGTTATACAGGAGTCATCGCGGGGCTCAACCACAATGCAACTATCCCTTGGCTCGCTGCAAAACGGCATGTACGTGTTGCAGGTTAGCAACGGAAAAATCCGTTATTCACAGAGAATTGTAAAACACTAAAACCAGCTCGTTATGTTTAAGTCCATCAAAGTTTTTGCACTACCGCTTTTGTTAGCCGTAAGTTTTAATCTGCAAGCACAGCCTGTTTGGTTTCCCGAAAATGCGGAGTGGTATTACTATCCGCACTGTTTTGGTGATCCTGAATGTGGGTTTACCAGGTATTATACAGACGGTGATACGGTCATTAATGGCTCGTCTGCTAGTGTTGTTCGGGTTCAATACGAAAATTCAGAAATCCAGTCAGGTTTTCCTGTTGAAAGCTACTATTTCCGGCTTTCCAATGATACAGTATTTCTTTATTCAGTCTCTAACGGGACGTGGGGTATGCTCTATGATCTCGGCGCTCAACCCGGAGATGTGTGGGATCTCACCGAAACCATCGATTTGCAGGAATCATTCGAAGACGAGGTCGCAATCAT
>SKUL01000098.1 GCA_007129985.1 Flavobacteriales bacterium | reverse complement strand
GTTGCGGTGGTGCTCAATGCCGAAGCGGTGCGCCTCGTTGCGCAGATGCTGAATCACCTTGAGCGACTCCGAGGTTTTGTTGAGGTACAAAGGCACAGGGTCATCGGGGTAGTAAATCTCTTCCAGCCTCTTGGCGATGCCAATCACGGCGAGTTTACCGATAAGACCCAGTTGCTCCAGACTCTCCACCGCTGCGTTGAGCTGCCCTTTGCCTCCGTCAATCACAATCAGTTGGGGCAGCGATTGTCCCTCGCGCATCAAGCGGGCGTAGCGCCGGTACACCACCTCGCGCATGGAGGCGTAGTCGTCGGGGCCAACCACCGTTTTGATGTTGAAATGCCGGTACTCCTTTTTGGAGGGTTTGCCATCGCGAAACACCACGCAGGCCGCCACGGGGTGGGTTCCCTGCATGTTTGAGTTGTCGAAACACTCAATATGTTGTGGTATTTCTTTGAGGCGCAGGTCGTTTTTGATTTGCTCCAACACGCGGTCTTTGAAGCGCGAAGGATCGGTAAAGCGCTCCTGGCGATGTTGGTCCAGCATAAAGTACTTGGCGTTTCGCTCGCTTAAATCCAGCAGTTTCTTCTTGTCGCCCCGCTGCGGCACCACCCATTTCACGCCGGGCAGTTCTATTTCGGGCTCAAAGGGAACCAGAATTTCCGGAGCCTGACTTGCAAAACGCTGGCGGATTTCTGCGATACCAATTTGCAAAAGCTCTTCGTGCGTTTCTTCGAGGCGTTTTTTAATCTGCAAGGTGTGCCCCTGAATCACCGCGCCGTTGGCCACTTTGAGGAAGTTCACATAGCCCGCGCTCTGGTCACTCACCACGGTAAACACATCCACATTGTGAATGGACGGGTTCACCACGGTTGATTTGCTGCGGAATTTTTCGAGAGCATCAAGTTTTTCCTTGCACTCCTGTGCCTCCTCAAATTTCAACTCTTCGGCGAGTTGCTTCATGCGTTTTTTCAAGGTGCTCACCACCACCTGTGCATCTCCTTTCAGGATATCGGCCACCTCGCGGATGGATTCGTTGTAGTCTTCTTCGGATTGCAGGCCTTCGCAGGGACCGAGGCAATTGCCAATGTGGTACTCCAAACACACCCGGTAGCGGCGCTGCTTTACATTTTTTTCGGTGAGGGGAAAAGCGCAGGTGCGAAGCGGGTACAGTTGCTTGATGATGTCGAGCACGGTATGCATGGCCTTTGCCGAAGCATAGGGTCCGAAGTACTGCGAGCCGTCTTTCAGCAGTTGGCGAGTGGCGAACACACGCGGAAAACGCTCGTTGCGAATACAAATCCAGGGATAGGTTTTGTCATCCTTCAACATCACGTTGTAGCGCGGCTGATGCTTTTTGATGAGGTTGTTCTCCAGAAGAAGAGCGTCGTACTCGTTGTCCACCACAATAAAGCGGATGTCGGCAATGCGCTTTACCATCAGGCGTGTTTTACCGCTGTGGCCCGCCGTTTTGGTGAAGTAGGAACCCACGCGACTTCTGAGGTTTACAGCCTTGCCGATGTAGAGAATCTTGCCTTCGTCGTCGTAAAACTGGTAAATGCCCGGTTTTCGCGGTACGGCGGCTATTTTGGCTTCCAGCGACATGCAGCAAAGGTACGCTTGTATCTTGATAACTTCATTTGCGAATGCCGAATGGAAAAGCGTACCTTTGTTTAATATTTCAAAGGCAAAGGCTAAACAGAATCCTTTCTGCGTTGTTTTGATTTCCGAAGAGGCTATGCAATCAGTTCCTGACACAATATACTCCATCAAAGACCTGGAGCGGCTTTCCGGCGTGAAAGCGCATACCATACGTATGTGGGAACAGCGCTATAATCTGCTCACCCCACTGCGCAGTGACACCAATATCAGGAACTATTCAGGAGAAGAGTTGCGCAAGCTGCTGAATGTGGCGGTGCTCAACCAAAAAGGGCTGCGTATCTCGGACATCGTAAAGATGAGCCCCGACGAAATCAACGCCAGGGTTGTAGAGTTTACAAGCGATTTCGGCGACCACCGTGTACAGGTAGAGGGACTCGTCATCGCCATGATAGACCTCGATGAAGCGCGCTTCAACCACATACTTGCGGGAAGCACCCTGAGAATAGGTTTCGAAAACACCATGCTTCAGGTCATTTACCCCTTCTTTAAAAAGGTGGGTGTGCTGTGGCTAACGGGAAGCATCAACGCTGCACAGGAGCATTTCATCTCCAACCTCATTCGGCAAAAACTGGTGGTTGCGATAGATTCCCTGCCGGGCCAGCGCCGCCCCGATGCGCGCACATTCCTTTTATTCCTCCCCGAAGGTGAACTCCACGAAATGGGCTTGCTTTTCCATAGTTACCTTATTCAGAGAGCCGGTCACAAAGTCATTTATCTAGGGCAGTCCGTGCCGCTTAAAGACTTGCAAGAAGTGCTGCGAATTCAGAAACCGGATGAGTGTGTAACTGCTCTTCTCTCATACAATGCCAAGGAAGATATTGAAGCAGTGTTAAACGCCATTGTAAGAGTTACCGGCGAGCTTCCGGTGCACGTGGTGAACTCCTTTCAGCGCGACTTTTCCTTCTCGGCACCATCTACGGTGCGCTTTTCAGAATCCGTTCAGGATTTTAAGACCGCGCTCTAAAAGCGCTTAATCAACATGATTTCAGGTTTTAGGGGTGATTTCACTCAAATTTAACAGAAATTTTGTTTAAGCTTTCTTGGATATCATTAAACAGTGTTGTACGTTTGTTGAACAAATCACCAAAATCGTTAAACAAATGACATTCGACTTCAACCAACAGGTAATCGAGGCTCAATCTTCCCTCAAGGGATTTGCCTACAAGTTTACCGGTGACGAAGAAGAGGCGAAAGACCTCCTTCAGGAAACCATGTACAAAGCGCTTTCTTACCGCTCAAAATTCAAGAAGGGCACCAACCTGAAGGCGTGGTTGTACACCATCATGAAGAACACCTTTATCAACAACTACCGAAAGGCCGTTCGCGCCAATACCATTGTTGATACCACCGAGGAGAACTTCTTCCTGAACCAAACCAAAAGTGCAAACGACGACCACCCGGAGTCTATGTACCATCACGGCGAAATTGCCGATGTGGTGAGCGAGTTGGAAGATACCTACCGCGTGCCGTTTATGATGTACTTCAACGGTTTTCGCTACAAGGAAATAGCGGATGAACTGGGTCTTCCCATCGGTACAGTGAAAAGCCGGATCTTTCTGGCGCGGCGCAAACTAATGCTATCTTTGCCGCACTATCAGTACAATGACCAGGACTAAGAGCGCAATTGTAATCGGTGCGGGGTTTGCAGGGCTCTCATCCGCATCGTACCTCGCCCAACAGGGCTACAAGGTTACCATCATTGAAAAGCTTTCCGAACCAGGCGGTCGGGCGCGATTGTACAAAGACAAGGGTTACACCTTCGACATGGGCCCGAGCTGGTATTGGATGCCGGAAGTTTTTGAGCAGTTTTTTAACGATTTTGGGCACAAAACTTCCGACTTCTACGAGCTTATCCAATTAGACCCGGCTTACCGGGTCTTTTTTAGTGCCGATGAATTTGTGGATATCGCCGCAGACTCGGCCGCGCAGGAAGCACTTTTCGAGCAATTCGAACCCGGCAGCGGAGCCAAATTGCGCGCCTTTCTCGATGACGCAGCTTTCAAGTACCAAACAGGTATGGGTGAGTTTGTGCACAAACCCGGCCTCTCCATCTTTGAGTTTGCCGATATCAAGGTGTTGAAGGCGCTTTTCAAACTCGATTTGTTCAGCTCCATCCGCAAGGAAATCCGCAAGAAATTCAAACATGAAAGACTGCGACAGTTGCTGGAGTTTCCGGTGCTTTTTCTTGGTGCCAAACCCGGAGATACGCCCGCGCTTTATAGCCTGATGAACTACGCCGACCTGCGCCTCGGAACATGGTACCCCATGGGAGGTATGCACATGGTGGCCCGCGGAATGGCAGAAGTGGCCCGCAATCAAGGCGCTGAATTTAAGTTCAACGAGGCGGTAACCAAAATTGTGGTCGAAAACGGCAAAGCCGTAGCGGTTGAAACCGACAAAGCCACCTACCCCTGCGATGTGCTTGTGGGCGCCGGAGATTACAACCACATTGACCAGAAATTACTCGAAGCGCCTTACCGAAACTACAGCGAGAAATACTGGAACACCCGCGTGATGGCGCCGTCCAGCCTGCTGTTCTATATCGGGGTGAACAAAAAACTCGACAAGCTTCTGCACCACAACCTCGTTTTTGACGAGCCATTTGACCAACACGCCGAGGAGATTTACGACCGTCCGCAATGGCCTTCCAAGCCCTTGTTGTACGTGTCATGCGCCTCCAAGAAAGACCCCGTGGTGGCCCCCGAAAACGGCGAAAACCTGGTGATTCTCATTCCGGTGGCGATTGGATTGGAAGACACCGATGAGGTACGCGAAAAGTATTTCAACTACGCCATGGACAAACTGGAGCGCTTCTGCGGAACCTCTATCCGCGACCACATCGAGGTAAAAGCCTCCTACGCCCAGCGCGACTTTGTGGAAGATTACAACAGCTTTAAGGGCAATGCCTACGGACTGGCCAACACCCTGTTGCAAACCGCCGTGCTGAAGCCATCCCTCAAAAGCAAAAAAGTGAAGAACCTCTACTTTGCCGGTCAGCTTACGGTGCCGGGCCCCGGAGTGCCGCCCACCATCATTTCCGGAAAAGTGGTTTCGCAGCAGATTGCCCGTGAGCAGCGCTGAGCAGAGTCACAAGGAAAATTAACTTTGCAGCATGAGTCGCCAGCGAGATTTATACGATGACGTGTGTTTGCATTGCAGCAAGCTTACCACCAACAGGTACAGCACGTCCTTCTCGTTGGGAATACGCTTTCTGCACCCCGATTTTCACCTTCCCATTTACGGCATCTACGGTTTTGTGCGTTTTGCCGACGAGATTGTGGACACCTTTCACGAGCACAACAAACGCGAGTTACTGGACCGCTTCAAGGCCGATACCTACCGTGCCATCGAGGAAAAAATCAGCCTGAACCCCATTTTACACAGCTTTCAGTTGGTGGTGAACAAGTACCACATTGAGCGCGAGCTGATAGACACCTTTCTGCACAGCATGGAGCTCGACCTCAGCGAGAAAACCTACGACGAGGAAGGCTACAAGGAGTACATTGACGGTTCTGCCGAGGTGGTGGGCCTGATGTGCCTGCGTGTTTTTCTGGAGGGCGACGACAATCGCTACAACGAACTGAAGCACTACGCCCGCCGTTTGGGCTCTGCCTTTCAGAAAATCAACTTTTTGCGCGACCTCAAAGCCGATTACCAAATCATGGGGCGCACCTATTTTCCGGGGGTGGAAATGGGCGAGTTCAACGACGCGGTGAAGAAGGAAATTGAGGTGGACGTGCAGAAAGACTTCGACGACGGCCTCACCGGTATCCGCATGTTACCCAAAAAATCGCGCTTTGGGGTGTATGTGGCCTACGTGTACTACCAGCAGCTCTTCAACAAGGTGAAACGCACCCCGGCATCGGTGATCTTAACCACGCGCATTCGCATTTCGAACAAACGCAAGTACCTGCTGTTCCTAACAAGTTACCTGAGGCACCGGCTCAATATGATTTAGCAGGGCTGTTGCTTCGCTCAACTTACGCTCATGTCAACCACCCCACAAGCCCTTACGGTTTTTTGGTTTCGGCGCGATTTGCGTCTCAACGACAACCACGGCCTTTACCGCGCCCTCAGCTCCGGCAGACCTGTATTGCCCGTCTTTATTTTTGACCGCGATATCCTCGATGAACTCGCTCCCGATGACCGTCGCGTGGTGTTCATCTACCGCCAATTGGAAAACCTGCGCGCGCTTCTGCGAAAGGAGGGAGGCGATTTACAGGTCTATTACGGTCGTCCGCTCGATGTTTTCAAGCAGATAAGTGAATCCTACCCCGTGGAGGCCGTGTACACCAACCACGACTACGAACCCTATGCGACGCGCCGTGACAGCGAGGTGGCGGCAATGCTCCGCGAAAAAGGAACAGGTTTTCAAAGCTTCAAAGACCAGGTGCTTTTTGAGGGTGGCGACATCCTGAAAGCAGACGGCAAACCCTACACGGTGTACACGCCCTATTCCAGAAAATGGCTGGAGCGCATGGAAACCGACGGGGTGCCCAACTACTCTTCAGAAGACTTGCTGAGCGCCCTGCATCGCCATGTAGCCCCGCCCATGCCCACCCTCGCCGAAATGGGTTTTGAAGACCGTAACTACCCCTTTCCCGATAGTGATGTGCCCGCCAAACTCGTGGAGGAGTACGGCGAAAAGCGCGACTTTCCCGCCGTGGATGCAACTTCCCGCCTCGGCATCCACCTTCGATTTGGAACGGTGTCGGTGCGCGACATGATTCGCAAAGGAGCGAAGCACGGCGAAGTATGGCTGAAGCAGCTTATCTGGCGGGAGTTTTTTATGAGTATTCTCCATCATTTTCCGCATGTGGTAACGCGGTCTTTCCGACCGGAGTACGACCGCATCAAGTGGGAAAACAACGAAGCGCACTTCGAAGCGTGGTGCAAGGGCCAAACCGGTTACCCCATTGTGGACGCCGGTATGCGCGAATTGCTCCAAACAGGCCACATGCACAACCGCATGCGCATGATTACGGCCAGTTTTCTCACCAAACATCTGCTTATTGACTGGCGAAAGGGCGAAGCATGGTTTGCGCGTCACCTGCTGGATTTTGAACTGGCCAGCAACAACGGAAGCTGGCAATGGGCCGCCGGAACAGGCTGTGATGCAGCGCCTTATTTCCGCGTATTCAATCCTGCCTTGCAGGCCCAAAAGTTCGATGCCAAAGGCGTGTACACCAGAAAATGGGTTCCTGAACTCAATGAACTGAACCAATACCCCCTTCCGGTTGTTGAGCACAAGTTCGCACGTGAACGCGCCATCAAGCGTTACTCGGACGCAGTAAAATCAAAATAACCGAAACTTTTGTCGCAAAGCATTGTTTCTACTGTCAGAGATTATGATTGACGCCATTACAAACAGAGGAGAGAAGCTATCGGAGCTGAGCCAGCGCGGTCAAGTGCTTCTCGTTTTTTTGCGCCACTTTGGGTGCACGTTCTGCCGCGAGTCGCTGGTGGAACTGAGCAAAATCAAAGAAGAGGCCGCCAGGAAAGACATCAAGATTGTGCTCGTGCACATGAGCCGGGTATCCTACGCCAACGAGGTTTTGAGCATCTACGAGATGGGCGATGTTTCGCATATCTCCGACCCTGAACAGGAGCTGTATCGCGAGTACGGACTCAACCGAGGAAAGTGGTGGCAACTTTTCGGTCCGCAGGTAATATGGCGCGGATTTGTGGCCGGCTTGCTGAAAGGGCACCTCATCGGAAAACCCGTCGCAGACCCCTATCAAATGCCGGGCGTGTTTATGCTTCGCCAAAACAAAGTCATTTCAAGTTTCATTCACCGCTACGCTTCAGACCGACCTCGCTATCGTGAGCTACTAAATTGCTAACTTTGCTCCCAAATTCGAGCACGTGCAATTTTTCCTTATCGTCATCGGAACCTTTGTGGTCATGGAGTTTGTGGCTTGGGCCATGCACAAATACGTGATGCACGGATTTTTGTGGGTGCTTCACGAAGACCACCACGTGCGCGACGAAAAGCCTTTTGAAAAGAACGATATTTTCTTCCTGATTTTCGCCATTCCAAGCTGGTTGCTGATGATGTTGGGCAGCATGTACGAGTCGCCGGTATCGCGCGCCATTGGCTGGGGAATTCTCGTGTATGGCGTGGCCTACACCTTTATCCACGAGATTGTTATTCATCAGCGCATCAAGTGGTTTACCCGTACAGACAACGTGTATCTTCGCGCCATCCGAAAGGCCCACAAGGTGCACCACAAAAAGCTCGGCAAGGAAGACGGTGAGTGCTTCGGGATGCTGATTGTGCCCTGGAAGTTTTTCAGCGAGGCCCTAAAATACAAACGCAAGCAAAAGACGGCCCGGGGCTAGTGGCTCATGTTTACCTACGCCCTTGTATTGCTCTTTTCGCTGGCGGTGCCGGTGATCCGCTCGTTTGAGAAAAAACACATTCACTTTATCGGTAAAATGCCACAGCTGTTGCCGGCCATGCTGATCATGGCGCTGGTGTTTATCGTGTGGGATGTGTTTTTTACACGGTGGGGCGTATGGGGCTTTAACGACGATTATCTGTTGGGCTGGAGGATTCTCGGCTTGCCCATCGAGGAAATCCTGTTCTTTTTTGTGATTCCCTATGTGTGCCTGTTTTCGTACGAGGTGCTGAATTACTTTATCCGCAAGGATTTACTGGGAAAAGCGGCGCCGTTTATCACCGGGGCACTTCTCATTTTCTGTGTAGTTCTGTTGATTAAATTTCCCGGACGTTTGCACACATTGTGGAGTGTGTTTTCGGCTGTCCTGCTTCTTGCGTTGGTGGGGGTTGCGTGGAGGCCGGTATGGCTGGGGCGTTTTTACTTGATGTTCGGTATCACCCTCGTTCCCTTTGTTCTTGTGGATGGTGTGCTTACGGGCTCTTTTTTCGGAAATATGGTGGTGTACTACAACGAGGCGCACATCATCGGCCCACGCATACTAACCATTCCTTTTGAGGATTTGGTGTACGGATTTTCGATGCTCTTGATGACCACCGCACTTTACGAGTGGTTTCGCAATCGTGCAGGTGTATCGCCGTGGTCAGAAGCGCGATGAAACCACGCAGCTTCGCTTGTAGCCGCGCACCATTCCATCGGTAGAGTACACCTCAAAATACACGATGTGAATTCCGATTCGCGCCCGTTCACCCTGCTCGCCGGTGCCGTCCCACGAAAAGGTACCCTCGGTGCCCAACAGCTCATTGCGCACCAATCTGCGCAGCAAGCGCCCCGCTGAATCGTAAATGGTGATGCTTCCCGCCAGGCCCGTCTCGCTGAAGCGGTAATTGATGTTCAGCACATCATTGAAACCGTCGTTGTCCGGCGAGAAGATTTCGGGGTCAAGCCATACCTCGCCGTCGTCGTCGGCAGCGCGCTGAAACTGCGAATTTTCAACACCGGGGGTTCCCCAGTTTACGGTTTCGGCGGCCGACATCCAGTTGGTGCGGTCGTCGGTGGGCCGGTCAAAATCAATGCGCTCAAGCGAAACACCGCGCACATTGCGCAAGAGTGGAAAGTGCATGCTCGCTTCGTAATCAAAGGCATCCACCACTTCGCCCTCGTTGTTAATCAACCTCACCTGCCCGTCACTGTTGTTGAGCGAGGGCATGTTGGGAATTTGCAGAATGCGGTTCGCGTCGCCAAAAGGGTACTCGATAATTACGTTGTTCTTGTTGGTGGTGATGGCCAGGTATTCACCGGGAAAAAGTACGTAGGCCTCAGGAGTGATAAGTCTGAACTGGTTGTTGCCGAGATTGGCAATTTCCCAGTCGCGGATGCCGAGAATCGCATCGCTGTTGTTGTACATTTCCACATAGGTGGCGCCGCCCACGCGTGTGTTGAAGAGCACCTCGTTGATGACCATGCTTCCGCTGGTAGGCTCGGCAGGCATACCGAAATGGGCCGGGTCCTTGTTTTCAAATTCAATACCTGTGCAGCTCGTAAGGCCCAGAATTTCCACGTCGTGACGAAGGTTGGGCTCAAGCGGCTCGGTAAAGGTGAGGCGAATGCGCAGATTGGCCGGAGAAAGCGGCTCGATGGAAGCCAGCGTCAAATCGGGGGTAAACACATAGCCGGCCGTGAGCGCCGAAATCTCGTCCAGTACCTTGTCAAAAACCAGTTCAATCGTCACCGAATCGGGCACGAGAATGGCCACCAGCCTCGGCGCAACATCGTCGGGAGTAAGGTCGAGCACAGAGTTTTCAAAGCCCGGGGTTCCGCCGCTTACATTCACCGAAGCCCGCCAGTTGTCGCCCCCACGGCATGGTTCCTCGGGGTTGATGCGCTCAAGGCTCCAGCCCCCGCCCGATTTTGCCGCGTCGCGATACCATTGGTCGCTGTACTCCACGCGGTCAATCAATTCGTCATCGCCATTGGCAAAAAACAGCTCCCTGCCTGAGTTGGTGAGGAAGGTGGTGCTCATGCTCTGCATCACCGCCTGCGGCTCAATGTTCGGAAATTCACCTTCGTTGGAGGGCGAAATCAGCACCAGATGCTCGCCGGGGTAGATAAAGGTATTGGGCCGGAAAGTCGCCGTGGAAATGCGGCAATCACTCAGGTCAAAAATCTTGTCGGTAGGATTGTAAAGCTCGATGTATTCGTGCGGCGGCAAACCAATGGCAGGGGTGGGGTCGGCCATGATTTCGTTGATGAGCACCTCGTGCAGGCCGGGGATAAATCCAATCAGAAATTCAATGCTGTTTTGGTCGGCGATGAGGTTGCCCGGACAGTCGGTAACGCCCGTAATGGTGATGGTGTAAAACACACCGGTATCAATGGGAGCGGCTAGTTGCAGGTTGATAAAGCTGAAATCTCCTCCGGTGTTGGCGCTCTCAATTTCAATGGGCGGCTCAATGGTATAGGTGGCATCGTTGAGACTTTCGGGGTCGAGTGCCTCGTTGAAAAAGAAGGTGATGCTTTGCGGATTGTTGATGCTGAAATCCACCAATACGGGCGGGTCGGTATCGGGAGTGGTATCGAAAATGGAGTTCTGCGCGCCGGGCGTACCGCCGGAAGGGTCATCGGTGGCGCGCCAGTTCATCATACCACTGCACTCGGTAAAGGGGTTGATTTGCTCCAAAGTGTAGCCGCCCCCGCTTTTTTCGGGGTCCTGGTACCAGGCGATGGTATAGCTCACAATGTCGAGGATGGTTCCGCCCTCGCTGATAAGTGTGAGGCTGTCGGCAGCGTTGGTGAGTGCCGGCCACGAGCTAAGCCCCAGCACCGGCCCGAAGGGTTCAAACAGCGGAATATCGGTTGAGCGACAAAGAATGAGAAATCCACCCGGAGGGATGATAGCTTCATCCAGCACGCGCACGGAGGTTCCGTTGACGTAGGTCCAGCCATCGGTATTGAAGAACTTGTCGGTAGTGGTGTTGTAAAGCTCAATAAACTCAGCGGCGGGTAGTTGCACGGGCGGGTTTTCGTCCACCATCAACTCGTTAAACACCACTTCCCGAAAATCCGGCTCGGCAATGGTGAAAAAGAGCACCTCCACTTCCTGCGGAGGCATGCTGTTGCCGGCGAGGTCTTCCACGTTGCTCACCGTGAGCGTGTACGTTTGTCCGTCGTTGAGCGGATTGCCCAGCGCAAGCGTTACCTGTGTGAGCGTGTTGGGTTCGAGCGTGGCAGAGCTGGGGTTGCCAATACCATCGTTGATGGAGTAATTCGACACGTTTTCGGCAGTGGCCTGATCCAGCGGCTCGTTGAACTGAAGAATCACCTGATTCGACTCGGGCGCAAGTGCTTGCAAAACCTGGGGAGGGGTGTTGTCCGGAGGCAATACGGCCACATTCACGTTGTTAATCCAGTGGCTCTGAATAGGCCCCGCCGCACCCGATTGCACAATGCGAAATCCAAAAGCCACGGTGGAGGTGTGCGTATCGTCGTTTACCACACCCAGCAGCGCAAAGTTTCCGGTGGCACCCTGGTCCACCCAAATCAGCCACAAACCCTCGTCGTTGCGCGTAATGCGGATTTGAAAGGGGTTGTTGGTTGAGCTGTTAATCTGGTTGTCGGGCCCGTCAAAGAGAAGGTCGTCCGAGCCGTCTGTTCGTCGCCAAAAGCTGATGTCTTTTTGGGTTCGTCCGAAGCGCACAAAGTAGCCGTTTTGCGCGTTGTTGAGGTTTTCGTCATCGGTCACCAGCCAGGCATCCATATAATTGGCGCCTGTTACCGAAAATCGCAGGTTGAAAAAGAACTCCCACGAGGTTTCCGACACGATAAAACTTGGGGTACTCAGGTAGTAGGTGGCGGCACCTGTGCTGTTGCTCCGAAGCATCAGCAGACTTTCGTCCAGCTCGTAGGGCACCACCGAAAACAGCTCGTCATCGCCCGTCCACGTGGGGTTTTGGGTGAAATCACCGTCTTCAAAATCGTCAAAAACCTGTGCCCTGAGTGCGTGCGCCGAAAACAGCGTCGCCAACAATATCACCAATGAACAAATCCGGCTCACAAACGGTCATTTAGGGTGAGTAAATATACCGTAATTTTGAGACCACAAAATGTTATCAAATCCATGAAAGTAGCAGTTGTAGGATGTACGGGTATGGTAGGCAGGGAGATGCTTCAGGTGTTGGAGTCGCGAAATTTTCCCGTAAGCGAACTGGTTCCTGTGGCCAGCGCAAAATCTGCCGGTAGTGAAGTGGTTTTTCGGGGTGAAGCCCATCGTGTGGTAACCCTCGAAGAAGGCTTGCGCGCCGAGCCCGATTTGGCCTTGTTCTCTGCCGGTGGCGACGTGTCCAGAGAGTGGGCACCGCGCTTTGCCAAGGCCGGAACCATTGTGATTGACAACTCCTCGGCATGGCGCATGGACCCCGCCGTGAAGCTCGTGGTGCCCGAAATCAACGCGCAGCTTATCGAGGCTTCCGACAGGATTATCGCCAACCCCAACTGCTCAACCATTCAGATGGTGGTGGCCCTGCAGCCGCTGCACCAGCGATACGGCATCAAGCGATTGGTCATCAGCACCTATCAGTCGGTAACAGGCACCGGAAAAGCGGCTGTGGAACAACTCGAAAACGAGCGCGCCAACCGCAAGGGCGCCATGGCCTATCCCTATCCCATTGACCGCAACTGCCTGCCGCACTGCGACGTGTTTGAAGACAACGGCTACACCCGCGAGGAGCTGAAGCTGGTAAACGAAACGCGCAAAATTCTGGGCGACCAGAACATCGGCATTACGGCCACTGCCGTGCGCGTGCCCGTGATGGGCGGCCACAGCATGTCGGTAAACGTGGAGCTGCACAATGATTTCGACGTGAACGAAATTGCCTCGCTCTTGTCGGCCGCGCCGGGTATTGAAGTGCGCGACAACCCGCTTATCAATACCTACCCCATGCCGCTGATGGTTCGCGGAAAGGATGAAGTTTTTGTAGGACGTATTCGCAGGGATGAATCGCAGAGCAGAGCCCTCAATATGTGGATTGTAGCCGACAATCTCCGCAAGGGCGCCGCCACCAATGCCGTGCAGATTGCAGAATGTTGCACCGAATTTGCAGGCAACTTGAACCACCCCGCATAATGCATGGCACGTTCTATTGGATTTTTTCTTCTCTTTTTGCTCCTCGCACCCTTCGCCCGGGCGCAGCAACCCTCGTTTATTTACGAGGGTAATACCACCGACCCCTCGCGCATTGTGGGCCACATCTGGAACGGCGTGCTCATCGAAGGCGAGTTCACCGATATGTCGTACGCCATCATGACCTCCGACGGGGTGCGCATCTACGACGGCAGCAGCACCTCTCCCTTTGACGTGCTCTACACCCTTCGCGAAGACATGAAAGTGTACCGTGGCGACAGCCGTTTTCTGAGCGATGTGATGTGCACCATCCGCGGGCCGCATATCTATTACGGCGACAGTGAAAACTCGCTCGACCTCGCCTTCACCTACAAAGGCAGTCATATCTACGACGGACAAGGAACCGCCATTTTCGACGCGGTGGTTACCGTGCTGCCCTCCGTTTCGATGCTCGAAGCGGTGATGATTCTCGTAGCCGCCGAATATCTTTTCTGAGCCTGAGAAACATTACGCCCCTTTGGCACGACATTGGCCTATTCACACGTTAGTGGTGGAAAGTAATGGGCTTTTCCTGCTGAAGCCGCTGCATAGGTAGCAACTTTGTGAAACAGACATGGCGCGCAAAATCAAAAAGTGGTTTTTGATAGCATTGCTGGTGCTTTTCGTGCTGGCGGGTGTGGG
>SKUL01000279.1 GCA_007129985.1 Flavobacteriales bacterium | reverse complement strand
TCAATTTTTCGAGCGGGCTTTTAATAAGCGTGAGTGGCGTGCGGAATTCATGCGAAATGTTGTTGAAAAACCTTGTTTTGGTCTCATCCAACTCACGGATTTTTCGCGCTGTTTTTATCTTACTGTTGTTGCTGTAGAGTAAAGAAAGAAGCAACACAATTCCCAACGCCAACGATCCGAAATAGATTGTGCGTTGCGACTTAGCTTTTTGTTGGCTTACCTCATTCTGAATGGTAAGAAGCTCAATGGCCTGTTCTTTATTTTTAGTTTGATATTGGGTTTCGAGCAACATTACCGAATTGCTTTGCTCGCTGCGCTGCACGCTGTCTCTCAATCCAAGGTAAATTTTGTAATAGGCCAGTGCATTTGCAAAGTCGTCTTTTACTTCAAACATCTCAGAGAGAGATTTCGATATTTCAGCACTTTCTTTTATCAGGTGCGATTTGTTGCTCATTTCCAGAGCGTATTTTAGTTCAACCAAGGCGTTGTCAATATCTCCAGCCAGGGCTTTGCTTCGGGCAAGTGCGTGGGATGACGATGCTATTTTGGACGTGTCGCCAATCATAAGACTCAATTCCACGGCACGCTGGTGGTTCTCCAGAGCTTTATTAAAGTTCTGCTCGTACATATGGTTGTTTCCGGCAAGCGTGAAAATATCAATCAGCCTGAATTTGATATTGTTGTCTTCAAAAAACGGTAGGGCCTCGTCCAGATAGCGCAATGATTTAGTGTATTCGCCCAACTGATAATAGAGCTCAGCAAATCTATATTGAATCATGTGGATGCCATACACATTTTGAGCTTCCTGATACATTTCCTCTGCTCGGGTAAAATACTCGAGTGCTTTATTGAATTCCTTAAAATCCAAGAATATAGTTCCGATGTTACTGATTACGCTGGCGTGATTGGCGTCTGGTTCATCATTTTTCTGATAGGTAGAATCCGCCATGAGATAGTATCTCAGAGACTGGTTATAGTCTCCAAATCTTCCAAAGAAATGCGCCAGACTAAAGTACGCATCAGCAATCAAGCCGTAATCGTTGGCATTAATTGCATGCTTGATGTTGTGATTCATGTGCACATAGGCTGAGTCCGGCTGATCCAGAAAGATGTAGATGGTACCCAATAGGGTGTGGTATTTTGAGCTGTATTCAGGGCTTTTGAGGCGTTTAGCAGCACTTGAGGCTTTTGCGGTAATTTCCAGCGCGCTATTCAGGTCGCCGGTGAGCCGCAATACATACGCATCGTATAGATATGCGTTAAACAGAATGGAGTCGCTTTTTGTGCGCAAACCCTCGGCCAATAGTACCTCATTGAGTTCACGGGCCAGGGTGTAATCGGCGTTCAATGCCTCGCGGTAAAGGCTATTCCAGGCATCAATCTTTGCGCTAGCTGATTTATGCCCCACAATGGCCATTTTGAGCGAATCAATGGGAGATTGCGCAATCAATGAATTTTGGAATGCACCGGTTAGCAAAGAGCAACAAAGCAACAAAAATGCGACTGCAATTCGGATACTTCCTTTGGCGCAAAATCAAGCGCGAACCCAAGAAGGATGTGTGCCTTTTTCGGCTAAACCTACACTTGAATAGTGACTTTTTACATCCATCACATCTTGGTTTGGTTTAATAGACTTAGGTCGTATTCAAAACTAATAACTTTCTGGAAGGAAATGATTAGCACGATTAGATTGAACCTTTAACACCCCAACCCGAGTGATGTGAAACACTCAAGGCGGGGTGCAAAAGATTGCTTGTGATTAAACCAAAGCGCGTTTTTCTGCTTCGGGTTTACAACTTGATTACTTTGGATGTGTGCTCGCCATCGTTGGCCGAAACGCGCACAATGTAAGTGCCTGCCGGCAGGCCGCTCAAGTCAATTCGTTCGGCATTGCCATTGAGTCCTCGTTCAAGCACTATACGTCCTGTAAGGTCAAAGACATTAATTTGTTGAAGAATGCTTTGAGACGAAACCTGCAGAAAATCAGCGGTTGGATTGGGAAATAAGCTCACCTCCATTTCATCTTCCTCTACTACGCTGGTAACAACTTCAAAAGGTATGATGAGGTCAAATACAATGTTCTCAGGCATGGGTTCTAAATCCTGATTGAATATCGTCCAGCGACCGGCAAAATCATTGTACCATGCACCTGTGTAGTGCGGTAGTTCTACCTGGTACTGTGCGCCGCCAAGCCCCCAATAATGAGCGTAAATAAAACGAGCCGAGGGATTGTTGTTCAGTGCCGGGTGGTCTATCATGGTTGAGTTACCGTTGATATTACTTGCACTGGATGTGTGTGACGTGAGTACAGCGGAACCCGGACTGCCAATCATCACTTTGAAGCCCGCACTTACAGGAGACTCACCCATGAATTGTGAGAAGATTACTCGTTGTGCAAGTGTCTGATCCCAAAAGTTGCCGTAGGGTCGTGGGTTGTACATGGCATTGGGATTAAAGTAGTTGCTGTGAAAAAGATAGGTTGCTGCACTAACTCCGAGATGGTCTATCCAGGTACCTCCGCCCAAGGAGTTGTCTTCGGTAGCTACGTGGGTGAACACTTCACTGTCGTCGGCTATGTACACATGAAAAACCGCTCCCAAGGGAAGTTCTTCAAAATTTTCATTGAAAATCACCCATTGATTGGCCCATGTACTGTACCATATGCCGGTTGGGTTGTTGTTGTAGACGAAGGATGGCCCGCCGGAAGGTAGGCTCCAGGACTGGCAAAAAAGTACCCCGGCATCCGGATTGCCATTGAGGTCTGGGTGATCAATGTAGGTTAAGTGCTCCATCGTGTTCTCTTCGTCCGCGATGTGGATGTAAATTTTATCCTGCGCAAATGTGGCCGCAATGATAAAGAGTGCGATTAAGGTGGTAATTGTTCTTTTCATAACAAATGGATTTGGTGAATGATTGGGTTTTGAATGATTCTGATTCAGACTTTCCGTACAGAACACGTCAAAAGTACCCGACACCTGTTTTGGTGGTGGTTATGATTTGTAACCAATGCTGTGGTCATTTGTAACATGGGTTGTAATCCACACGTAAACAATGAAATATGATTACAATTAGAAGGGTGATTTACCCCCAAAGTCATTGGGTAAAGTCGGTGAGAAGGATGTATGGTACCTGATGTACTCGTTTATCGAGAGCAAGTATCGTATTGCCTTTTTAGCAGTAGAGAAGTGGCAGATCGGAATTCAAAAGAAAGCCCTCAATCCCCGCTTCCTTCTACCGTCCACTCCGCAAACGACTTCTGCAATGTCTCCAAAAACACGCTTGAATCCTGAGCCCCGGATACCGCGTATTTTCTGTTGAACACAAAAAAGGGTACGCCCGAAACGCCTACTTGACGCGCTTCATGTATGTCCATGCGTACTTCATCGTCGTATTCATCACTGTTCAGCATGTCGAGCACTTCATTGCGGTTAATCCCCACCGATGCACCGAGGTCGGCCAGTGTCTCATGGTCGTCAATGTTTTTGCCGTCGGTAAAATAGGCCTTAAAAAGCGCTTCTTCGGCTTCGTCTTGCAGGCCATGCTTTTTGGCGAGGTGCGAAAAGCGATGCGCGTTGAATGAATTGGCTACAACCGCCTGATCGAAGTTATAAGTAAGTCCTTCCTGGGCTGCCCGAGCTGCAACTTGCTCTCCCAATGATCTTGCCTGTTCGGTGCTCATACCCTTCATGGCGGCCAGAGATTCGTGCACACTGATTTCTGGGTTGGTCTGCATATCAGGAGAAAGCTGAAAGCTCTTCCATTCGATTTCAATTTTTTCTGAATGCGGAAACTGCATCAAAGCCTTCTCAAATTTTCGTTTGCCCATGTAGCAAAACGGGCACATTACATCACTCCAGATTTCTACTTTCATTTTCTCTTGGTCGTTTG
>SKUL01000358.1 GCA_007129985.1 Flavobacteriales bacterium | reverse complement strand
TGCACGTCCATTCCCACGGCAATGGCCGCAACCACCGGCACAAACACGCTGATCAGTGCCACATTGCTCATCACCTCCGTGAGCAACAAGGAGATGGCCACCAACCCGAGCGTAATCCAAATCCATTCTACCGCGCCCCAGCCACTGAAAACCTCTCCAACCTGGTCAACCCAGCCCACCCAGTTCAGCGCGTTGGCGAGCGATAATCCACCGCCGAAAAGCAGCAAAATACCCCATGGCAATCGGCGCGTGTCTGCCCAATCGAGCAGGGTGCCGCGCGAGCCATCGCCGGAAGGAACCACAAACAGCAGGATTCCGCCCAGTATGGCAATACCACTGTCGCGCAGGGATTCCCAACCCAGCAGGTTGCTGAGCCACTGCCTGCTTACCCAAAGGCCTGCCGTGAGACAAAAAACAACGAGCACTCGCTTTTCCTGTTTCGATATGGCGCCGAGCGAAGTCAAGGCATCGCGGATGGCGAACTCTCCGCGCTCAAACCTTCCGATGCGATTGGGATACAGCACGCCCGTGAGCAACAAATAGGTAAGCACCAGAAGTACAGCCGCAACGGGAATACCGATTTTCATCCAGTCGAGAAAGCCAATCACAATGCCGTGTTGCGCCTCCAGGATTCCGGCCATCACCACGTTGGGCGGCGTACCTATAAGCGTTGCTGTACCGCCTATATTGGCAGCGTAGGCGATGCCCAGCATAAGTGCAAGTCCGAAATTTCGCGTTCCGCGGCCCACTTTTTCTTCGTCGCTTTTGAGCAACTCTACCACCGACAAGGCAATGGGAAGCATCATCACCGTAGCAGCCGTGTTGCTGATCCACATACTGAGCACCGCAGTGGCCAACATAAAACCCAGCACAATACGATTGGCACTGTTACCTGTGTAGCGCACAATTTTCAGGGAAATGCGCCGATGCAGATTCCATTTTTCAATGGCGAGCGCGAGGAGAAATCCTCCAAGAAACAGAAAAACAATGTCGCTGCTGTAGGGTCGGGCCGCTTCGGAAATCGGCATCACACCGAGCCACGGCAGCAGCAAAACGGGCAACAAAGCAGTAACGGGCAGCGGAACAGCCTCACTCACCCACCAGATAACCATCATGGCACCCAAAGCCAGTACGCGCCAGGCCTCAGGCGCAACCCCATCGGGAGCGGTAAACAGTCCTACCAGTAAAACAAGGAGCCCGATAACCAGCCCCACTCTGTTTCTAATCATCCGTGTGTGCGTGCTTTGCTGCGAATGTAATGAAAGAAACACAACTTCATCGAAGTCATTATCACGATGAATATCAGTACACTAAGTCAAATATCACACCATCAATCACACAAATACCCCTTTTGCGGTATTGCCCAAAATAGCCCCTGCCTGCAAATTTGCCGCTGTTTAAAACCATTCTAAATAAGCAAACGAAACACTGATGTCAAAACGACTATATATACTCAGCAGGCTAACTATCATTGCATTGATTACTGTGCTTGCACCTTCAATTAGCATTGCACAAACAGAAACAGGCACTATATCGGGAGTTGTTTCCGACCAAAATGACCAGCCGCTGGCCCACGTAAATGTGGGTGTATTGGGAAACGGACACGGGGCAGCCACCAATGAGCAAGGGCAGTTTATTATTTCAAACCTCAAGGCCGGTAGCTATGTGCTTGGAGCCACCATCATCGGCTACGACGAGGCCACCATAGAAGTTGAAGTACGCACTGGTGAAACAACCGAGGTGCGATTCAAGCTACGCGATGCCTTGTACGAAATGCCTCAGGTGAATATCCTTGCGCAGCGTGAGGGTATTTTTGAAACTGTACCGGGAGCACTCACCTATATTGACCGAAAGGAAATTGACCGGATCAGCCCGGTAAGCGGCAACGAAGTCTTACGTCGCTCACCCGGCGTACACGTGGTGGATGAAGAAGGTGCCGGGATGCGATTAAACCTTGGCATCAGAGGCTTAAACCCTGACCGCAGTCGGTCTGTACTGGTTATGGAAGACGGAATTCCTGTGGCTTTATCTCCATATGGTGAGCCAGAGCTTTACTATACGCCATCCATGGATCGTATGGAAGGCGTTGAAATTCTGCGCGGAAGCGGATCCATTCTCTACGGCCCGCAAACCATAGGCGGGGTGGTTAACTACATTACTGCCGACCCACCCGAAGGGCAGGAAGGAAGCATTAACATGCGCGGCGGACAAGGAGGATTTTTCAGCGGTAATATGTTTTACGGGCAAACCAAGGGTAAAGCCGGCTTTACAGTAAATTATCACCGTCGTCAGGCAGATGATCTGGGGCCTACACAATTCCGCATTAACGACCTCACTTCGAAGTTTAAACTCCAAATCAACAAAAGATCTAACCTTGGAGTGAAGCTGGGGGTTTATGACGAAACCAGCAATTCAACCTATGTTGGTATCACCCAAACCATGTATGACGCAGGTGGTCAAGACTTTGAACGCATTGCTCCGTTCGACGTACTCAATGTACGGCGCTATTCGGTAAGCGCAACCCACAACTATCTGGTGAGTAAGCGTACCAAAATCACCACCACAGCTTTTGGCTACACCACTACACGCAATTGGCAGCGCCAGGATTTTGCCTACAACAGCTTTGATGCTGAGGGCAACCTCAACCCTCCTCCCGGTAATTTCAGCGGGGTGGTTTGGGGCGATGAAAGTGTTGCGGGTGGAGCCATCTATATGCGCAACGGAACCGGAAACCGCAACCGAAGCTTTGGTGTAGCAGGTGTTGAAAGTCGTTTGACCAGTAATTTCAACCTGGGTAAACTGGATAACGAGTTTACGGCCGGAGCCCGCTTCATCTATGAACGAGCCTTTGAACAACGCATCAACGGCAGCAAGCCAGACGCATCTTCGGGCATGCTTCGCGAAGATGAAATTCGAACCGGATATGGAACTTCGGCGTACGTGCACAACAGGTTCAAGCTCAGCAAACGCTTTTCGGTTACTGCTGGCACGCGCATAGAGCATTTCGACTACATGCGGGATATCCGCCGACGCCCTTTCAACGGAGTAGTTACAGATACCTCGCTTGTGACCAGCAGCGCATTGGTTCAGGTTATTCCGGGAGCAGGATTTAACCTGCAGGTGAGTAACAAGTACGCAATCTTTGGCGGACTGCACCGCGGATTTGCACCCCCGCGCATCAAAGATGCTATTTCGGGCGAGGGAGAAGCTTATGAGCTGGATGCAGAGCGCAGCTGGAACTATGAACTCGGTTTCCGGTCGCAGCCATTTAGGGGAGTGCAACTGGATGTAACGGGCTTCTTTATGGATTTTTCCAATCAGGTAATCCCGGTCTCTGAATCATCGGGTGGTTTGGGACTGGTAGTGGCCGGTGTGGTGAACGGAGGAGCAACGCAACACCTGGGTGTAGAAGGGCTTATCGCATTTAATTTCGGAGAGATGGCACGGTGGGAAAAATTCAACGTGCTCTTCGATGCAAATGTAACGTGGGTGCAGGCCACCTTTTCGGAAGATCGATTTAAGCAACAAGCCGGCCAGGACGTAAACATTGCAGGCAACCGCACACCCTACGCACCTGAGCTATTGATTTCATCAGCGCTTACGCTGGAGCATCACAGCGGACTTGCGCTTCGTACCACGCTTACCCACGTAGGCAGTCAGTTTGGTGACGAACTCAATACCGTGGAGCCATCTGCCAACGGGCGCATCGGACTGATTGACGCTTACACCCTGATTGACGTGAATTTATTCTATCACTTGGCAAAAATCAACACCACGTTTAACATCAGCGTGAAAAACATTACCGACGAGCGCTACATCGTAAGCCGTCGTCCTCAGGGAATTCGTGTAGGACTACCCCGGTTTATTACGGCAGGGTTTAAGTTTGGTTTTTAGT
>SKUL01000132.1 GCA_007129985.1 Flavobacteriales bacterium | reverse complement strand
TCTTACATCTACCACGACGATGACAGCAGCCAGTATGACCTGGGACCCAAATCGCTGCAATGCGGCAAACGAGTGGACTCACTCAAGCTCTGGCTGGCATGGAAGTACTATGGTGATGAAGGCTATGTGGCCCGAATCAACCACCTGTTTGAACTGGCTCAGTATGCAACCTCGGTTATTGAGGAGCATCCCCGATTGGAACTTATGTGTCCAACCCAAACCTTGAATGTGAACTTTAGGTTTGCTCCTTCATCTGGAGAAGATGCTGATGCGATTAACCATAAAATCCGCCAAAGTCTGGTTGAAAGCGGAAAGAGTATGGTAAACTACTGTCACCTTTCAAACGGACTATCCATTCGCCTGATTTTGCTGAATCCCGACCTTGAGCGATCAGATATAGATAGATTTTTTGACAATTATCTCACTGAAGCCGTGATGATTGAACAAAAGTTGGGCTACAAAGTCTAATTTTTTTGCCGGAACTGTAACCCAATCACCTAAGAGGCCGTAAACAAGCCCATCTGTTTGGTTAATAGATTGGTTAAAAAAGGTTGAACCTTGGAAGCGAGGGCTGCTCAAACGAGAGCGGCCCTCCTTTTTTTGAGCTTATCTCAAGGTTCTCAGCCTATCTAGGGTCTGCTGAAAAAATCAGATGTGCGGTGGATGCGAGCCGTCAAAACGCAGATGTACTGATATACTGCAAGTTGCAGGCGGTGAAGCAGACGGCGTGCAGCTGATTAGGCGAAGATACTGTGCCTAAACCGCACGCTTTATATGCGATGTCATTCAAAACACGTGCAGTTTGATCATTCATATATGTTATAAGCTACTAATAAGCATTATCTTCAACGCTTTTCAGGAGACCCTATCTACCATGCCAGCGCCGAATACCATGACCACCTTCCTGTCCGGAAAAATAATACGGCAGTTCATTTACGAGTTCGCCCTCAAGATTTCTCACACGCCAGTTAGACGACTGATAAAAAGCACGATGGCAATGAGTAAGCACCCACACAGCTCCGCCGCCAAATTGCTCTTGCTGCATTACAGAACCTTTTACAAAATGTGGAATATTGGAAACATGCATGAGACCGCTTTGCCTGCCCGCCAGTATAAGCGGTACTTCGTCGCGGGCAATTTGATAATAAATGCCATTGATTTCTGAATTTCCACTCATCCGCACGTAGATTCCGGCTTTTAAGGGGGCGTGTTCCAAGTGAAAATTCTCAATCTTAAAATATCGAACCGTGGTACTGTTCAGGCGGTCGGCGTAAACCGCATACTGAACCTGACCGTGACCCTCACTAATAATATTGCTAAGCACCACCCCACCTGAAGCAAGCACTTTGAAGGAGGTTTCACCATCTTTTCGGGCAAACACTCTGCAGCTTTCTATCACGCTGTGGTTGCTTTGAGAGTTGTTCTGATTGCCACCCCAATCTTCACCATGACGCAATACAAAATTGTCCTTAAAACAGTTGGTTGACAAGCAATGTTCTATCCGCGTTTGCAGACCGAATTGTATATCGACAGCTGCCTCACGATGATTTCGGAAATGACATCGCAATATAGCACTTCCGAAAGTTGCCCCAAGATTGATGGCCTTTGCCCCCCCCTGAAAAACAAAATCCTGAATCACAAAGCGCGTACTCATCATTTCATTAAGTGCCTCGCGTTGATTTCTTGGTATTCGGTTAAAAATATGAATCGTATCAACATCCGCCCTCAACAATGCCCCATTGCCTTCCAGCACAAAATGCCCCGCCTGACTTTTTCGTGGTAACTCCAGGGATCTTGCTATCCTATAAGTGCGGCTGCCGTCAAACGATAATTTACCTCTGCCCTGCTCTGCCAATTCGTTTAGCGCTTCTTGTATCACTTCGTGATCTGTCATCCCGCCTTTTCGGAAAGACTCTACCTCCAATTGTGCCACCACCATATGCACAAAGCACAGCATGGAGACCATCAATATCCATTTGAACGATTTTCTCTTCATAACTCTTTTATTAGCCGAACCGCAACCCATCGTTACCATCCTTTAATTTTTGGGTCAAGTATGAAAGGACCTCCCGGAAAGAAAGCAGCACACACAGCGAGCACTATTTTTCCAATGGACCATCGATACGTCCACCATGCATTCGCCAGAAAAAACATGTAGGCCATGAAAAGCACACCATGTGCCCAACCTACATACGTAACTGCCACGGGCATGTCCATGACGTATTTCAATGGCATCGCAATGAGCAGAAGCAACAGAAAACTTAAACCCTCAAGGATACCAATAAGCCGGAATCTGTCGCGGGCATTCGGTTGAAAAAGTGATGCATCCACAATAAATAATGTTAAAAATCAGCCCTAAAGTTACAACAAACAAGGCGTCTTACCGGCCTATTATACCCGCAACCTGAAGGTTCGACACAAAAAGCCTGATTTCATTACAGTATGAGTAATTTTGTGTTTTAAGGAAAAAGCTGTATATTTTAGTCGTTCTGACCGATGCCGAAGAAATGAGTTCTGAAGATGTGTCGGAAGAATGAGTTCAAATTAGTTTTAACCCTTAAAACCTTTAATCATGAGTAGTGGAAAAATATTGGTAGGATTTCTGGCAGGCGCTGCCGTTGGTACACTTGTAGGAATTTTGTACGCCCCCGACAAAGGCGAGAAAACAAGAAAAAAGCTTCGCAAGGAAGGAAAGCGTTATGCCGAAGACATCAAAGACAGCATGAACGAGTTCATGGATGACGTGAAGGACAAATTTGAAGAGGTGAAAGAGGAAGCCTCTGGTGTTGCGCAGGAAGCCAAAGAAACAGTTGAAAAGCTGAAGAAGAACGCAAAGGCTGCGGCCAACTAAAATGAAGGACACGCAGCAGCACTTTGAGGAACTCGTTTCGCATACCGAAGCGTATGTGAGAACGACGGTGGAAATTGCGCGGCTCAAGTCAGTGCGCGCTACCGCCAAAACATCGGGTAAAGCCGTATCGAGTTTGATTATCGGCCTGGTGGTAACATTGTTTCTCACCAACCTGAGTATAGCTTTGGCGCTTTGGCTTGGACATCTCCTTGGAGCAGCCTATTTGGGTTTCCTTGTTGTGGCCGGTATCTATCTGTTTGTGGTGATCATCTTGCGCGTTTTCAGGGTTCCGCTTTTGGAGCATCCCATTGCGAACACTGTAATTAAAAACCTGCTCGACTGATGAACCCCGATATGGAACCTAAACCCCGCACACTGGAGGAACTCAACCAAAGCATTGCTCTGCTTGAACAGCGGCAGGAAATGGAGTTGCTTTCACTCAAGCAATCCTCAGATGACATCGTGGCCAGCTTGCGCCCGGCAAACCTCATCAAGCAAATCATTGGCGATGTGCTTGAAGACCGTGAGCTCGGAGAAAAAATCCGAATATCGGCTACCTCAGCAGTGGGCTCAATCATGAATGACTGGCTCATTGGTAAAGTAGAAAACCCGCTGCTGCGTATGGTTCTCAGACTTGCATCGGCGCCTGTAACAAGGTTTACGGAGCGTCTTATCAAGCGATGGCTTTGACTTGAAGAGTCACAATTTGGCCAGTTGACTCAACCATTTCAGTGGCATACGTATTTCAGACACCTCAAACTTAGCCCCGGATAAAACCGGGGCTTCTCTTATCTTTGAGCCCTACTTCAAACAAGCCCAATAACACATGAAATTACTCGATGGAAAAGTGGTGCTGATTACCGGCGCCAGTCGCGGAATCGGAAAGGCCATAGCCGAACAGTGTGCCGCTCAGGGTGCACATATTGCTTTTACCTACGCATCTTCAGCCGCAAAGGCGAATGAACTTGCCGAAGCTCTCCGGAAAAACGATATCAAAGCTGTTGCTTATCAATCCAACGCAGCCGATTATGCCGCTGCCGAAGCACTCATT
>SKUL01000051.1 GCA_007129985.1 Flavobacteriales bacterium | reverse complement strand
GCCGAAAACATCCAGCCTTTGTGGTGGTAGTTGGCCGCAACATCCAGCCCAAATCCCCACGATTTGGCAAAACTACCCACCACGCGGTGAATCACTTTGAGGTTACCTCCAATGCTCAGTCCTTTAATACCGGTTCGTTTGGCATAGGAAAGAAGAAATCCATAATCGGCAGCGGTAAAACTGGTGATGCGGTCGTAGTCAATGTTTCCGTTGGCGTCAATAAGCTGGGTGGTGTTGGGAATGTCATCCACCCCAAAGCGCAGAATGGAAATTCCAATGGCCGAGGTTGAATCAATGGGCTTGGCAAAGGCGCCGTAATCGTACTTGGCGATACCCGCAAAATACTCAGAGTGCATGGCTCCCACCTGAAATTTTTCCTGAATACCGAGCAGCCCCACCGGATTCCAGTAACCGGCCGTCACGTCGTTTACGGAGGCAATCTGCGCACCGCTCATGGCAAGTCCGCGGCCACCCACACCAATGGCGAGAAACTCGTTACTGTATTTGGGCGCCTGGGCTGCTGCTTCCAACGAAAGCAAGAGCACCGGGAGAATCGCTCCAAAGCGGGCTAAATCGCGCAAACGATACATAAGGCGTAAAATTACATTTTCGCTCAAAGCAGCACAGGTGGTTCGATGTGTTTTAACACCGGAAAAACAAAAAAATTGCCCGTTTGCCTTACATTTGGCGTGTAACATGAAAAAGCATTTGCCCAACCTTGTAACCCTGTTGAACCTGCTTTGCGGGGTTTTAGCGGTGATTTGCATCTTTGAGTACAGTCTGCACTACGCTGCATGGCTTATTCTGGCAGGTGCAGTTTTTGACTTTCTGGATGGACTTGTGGCCCGCGCACTGGGTGTTTCCGGCGAACTTGGTAAGCAACTCGACTCGCTGGCCGACGTGGTAACTTTTGGCGTGGCACCCGGACTGATTGGCTACAGCTTGATGGCCGAGCAAACAAATGGTGCATGGTACAGTCTTTTTCCTTTGATGATACCGCTCTTTGGAGCCTACCGATTGGCGCGGTTCAACATTGACACACGACAATCAGACTCGTTTATTGGTTTACCCATCCCCGCCAACGCTTTATTTTGGCTGGCTTTGCCGCTTATGGTGTATTACGACAACTGGTTTCCCGGGGCGGCGTGGATGTTTTCGGCGGAAGGACTCGCGGTATTCAGCATTTTGTTTTCACTTCTCATGGTTTCACAGGTAAAGTTGATGGCGCTGAAGTTTAGACACGTGCGGTGGAATGATAATCAATGGCGCTACATCTTTGTGTTGATAAGCGCAGTGCTGTTCTTCTTTTTCTTTTTCGCAGCCATTCCAATTATCCTACTTTTGTACGTGCTCATTTCCATTATTCAGAACCGATTGCAACCATGAAATTCATAGCCGAAATTGACGTAATGCCTCAAGACAATCTGCTTGATCCTCAGGGAAAAGTAGTAAGTGCCAGCATGAAAAACCTTGGACTCCAAACCATCACCAATATTCGCATCGGCAAGCACATTACGCTCGAAATTGAGGCCGACAGCCGCGAGGAGGCAGAGAGCAAAGTGGATGAGGCCTGCAGAAAATTGCTCGCCAACCTGATTATGGAGAAGTACAGCTTTGAGCTGCGCGAGGTGCAGCCCGCCTGATTTCCTGTTACTTTTTGGTAGGAACCCTTCGGCGCAATTCGAAATTCTGTCCGAGGTACACACGACGAACCTGTTCATCCGCGGCAAGTTCTTCGGCGGTTCCTGATTTAAGGATGCTACCTTCAAACAATAAGTATGCTCTGTCTGTAATCGAAAGGGTCTCCTGTACGTTGTGGTCGGTGATGAGAATTCCGATGTTGCGGTCTTTTAGTTGAGCCACAATACTTTGGATGTCTTCCACGGCGATGGGATCCACACCGGCAAAAGGCTCATCCAGCAAAATAAAGTTTGGACTCACAGCCAGCGCCCTGGCAATTTCCGTTCTGCGGCGCTCACCTCCCGACAATAAATCACCACGACTCTTGCGGATATGCTGCAAACCAAATTCGTCCAACAGATTTTCAAGGATTTGTTGCTGCTCGGACTTTGAATTGTTGGTCATTTCCAGTACCGCCTTGATGTTGTCCTCCACACTCAGCTTTCTGAAAACCGATGCTTCCTGCGGAAGGTAGCCCACGCCCAGTTGCGCTCGCTTGTACATGGGCTCTTCGGTAATATTTTTGTCGTCCAGGTAGATGTGGCCGCTATTGGGTTTCACCAGCCCCACAATCATGTAGAAGGAGGTGGTTTTACCCGCTCCGTTCGGCCCGAGCAATCCCACAATTTCGCCGCGGTTCACTTCAACCGAAACCCCCTTCACTACCTGGCGTTTGCCGTAGCGCTTCATGATATTTTCTGCCCTTAGCTTCATCTCTTTTAGAAGTGTATCGCCATACGTATGCGGATGCCGAAATTACTGATTTTGTCGTGGTCGCGATAGCTGAGCCGCCAGATGCCTTCAACCCTGAAGAATTTAAAGATGTTCTCAATCCCCACGCTTGCCTCGGCGTAGGGACCACGGTCCAGAATGTAAGAGTCTTCGGGAAGCAACATTTCGCGCAAGTTGGCCTCCGACAGTGAGCCGTAAACCGCACGCGCACCCACAACCTCACGCCACTTGAGCTTTCGCATCAGTGGTATTCGGTTCAAAAAGAATCCATCAAGGTGATATTCGGCCCAGCCCATTACGTATTGGTCGCTTACAAACTCATAGAAGTTCATCAAATTGAAGGCCACTTCTGAGCTGAAGAAGGTTTCGTTGCCCTGATGCACCTGCAGCAATGGGTAAGGCAGGTCGCCCCAAAACTTACCGGCCTCAAAGCGATAACGCAATTTTCCGAAAATGCCCAGCAATAACTTATGGCTCATGGAGAAGCGAGCGCGGTGGTAGTTGTATTCGCTGCCGATTATTCCCTGCAAGCCAAGGGCGTACTCAAACTCAAAGATTGGGTAGCGGGTGCCCAAACTCACGCGTGTAAACTCGCCATGAACAAAGCGCTCCTTGTGCGCCCAGCGTGTTTTCAAACTCACCTCGGCACTTGTAATACTGGGTACTTTGGTCGTATCACCCGATTCAGGAAGAATGCGCTCAAAGTCAAACCCATCAATAGACGAATAGCGTGCATGCGATAAAGTAAGTCGGTTCGAAAATCCCGTTACCCATTCGCGGTCGTAATACCCTTTCCATTCCTCCACCAAAATCAGCTTGAGCGGAATGGCGCGGCGAAACAAGGAGGTGAGCATGTTGTCGCGCTGAAAGAAATTCTCAAGTCGGCCTATTTGCTCCAGGTCTCGGGTAAAATAAAGCCCCACCGACTGCCACGGCTTTTTGCTCAGAAAATACTGCCCTCCTCCTGACCATTTGAATTCCTGGTCTTTAAAACCATAGGCCAGATATCCCTCCAGCATCAGCCTTGTGCTGAAGTTGTTGCTGGTTCGACCGCCCAAACGAACACGGTCTCCCTCTACGGGGTTCCAGCTATAGCTCGACCAAAAGGGCCCCCATTCTACAGGCCCCATTACCTTGTAGCCTGTGGTGAGGATGGATATGATGTCGGTATATGCTTGAAAACGACGGTTGTTTTGAAGCGAGTCAACCATCAGGTAAATGTTTCGCTGTCTTTCCGTAAGCGGTTCAAATCGTGCCTCATCCCAAAAATCTTTTCCTTTTCTTCGGTGGTCTATCAGCACTTCCACGTCGTCGGAGCCCCGATAAAAGTCGTCATCACGCGGTTGGTTGATGACAAAATCACGGTAGAGAGATGTTTTGCGTCCGTACACGCCGACCTGCCCTTTTTGCAGTTGAAAATCAACGACAATCTCTTCGCGGGTCATCATCCACACCTCCGGCTCCACCTCATCATAGGACTGGTCTACAATAATATCGGTTACAAAATTGATGTTGGCGTCTTCTGCAATGCGCGCGTGAATGTATTTGATGGCCCATGTGGTGTCGTTCACCCAAAACTCGCCTTTAAAAGTAAGCTCCTGCTTGCGGCGGGGCACGTAACGTATTTTGTAGCACCACTTGTTGTCTATGTAGGTGCTGTCTTCCAGGTAGTACTTGTAGAAAACCAGTCCATTGGCTGAAATCGGACTCACGAATCCTTTATCGAAGATTACGATATTGTTGTCATACACGTTGAAGTCCAGATACATCTGCCCCATAAACTGAGTGATACTTTCGTTCTCAATTCCCGAAACCTTAGACGCTTTGATAATTTCCTTTCGGGCTCTCGGGCGTTTGCGGAAATGGTAGTCTGAAATTGTTTCGGAGATGAGCATGGGCAGAAAGACCTTGTCATTGGAGGTTGAGTCCACGTAATCGAATACAAAGTCAAAGGGCCTCCACAGCTTTTGTTTGGTAAACGACTCGCTGAAATTGTTGAGGTCGAATTCCATGCGGTTGTACAGCTCGTATTCGTATGCCTCCAGTTTTTCGCGATTGTTTACCGGCTTGTTTCGGATGATGTTGCGCAAAATTCGGTGGGCGGGATTTTCGTGGTCTTTTGCCCGGACGGTGAATTCCTGGAGTTGTATCTCACCCGCGCTGAGGTAGATATCGATCCTTTGGGCCTGATCTCGCTTAATTTTTAATCGCTGCGGCATATACCCCACGGCAGAAGCCAGCAGGGTGTCGGTGGCGTAGTACGATTCCAGCTCAAAATAGCCCTCTATGTTAGAGCTGGTTCCGATTTTTGTTTGGGCAAAAGCCAGATTCACAAAGGGAACCGGCTCATTGGTTTGCGCGTCGAGCACGTAGCCAAACACCTTGGTTCGCTGGGCCATACCCTGCACCGACCACAACGTCAACGCAGTGAAAAACAACAGGTAAGCAGGCTTGAAAGCAAGCAACGGGTATGGGCTGATTCGGCGCACTGGTCAAGTGCTAAAATAAATTTTCCGTGAAAGAGGCTGTACTCCTGAATCAACTATTTACTGACATTTTTTTCACCACGCGTTTGGAGATAATAATGCTTAGTTCGTAGAGCAGCATCACCGGAATGGATACCAGAATCTGGCTCGTGATATCGGGTGGCGTAATGATAGCCGACAGGATGAGTACGCCCACAATGGCGTGCTTACGGTATGCCCTTAGAATCTGGGGAGTAACAATTCCCATTCGGGTGAGAAAGTAGATGAGGATGGGGAGCTGAAAAATGATACCCGCCGCAAGGCTTACCGTGGTTACTGTAGAAATGAAGGAGTTGAGGTGAATTTGGTTATCAACCGAATCGCTGATTTTGTATCCACCCAGAAACTGCACCGAGAGCGGGGATAATATAAAGTACCCGAACAGCACGCCCGACAGAAACAACACTGAACTGTAGAACACCATCCCGCGGGCGGCATCGCGCTCGGGTTTGCGCAGTCCGGGTTTGAGGAATCGCCAAAGCTCCCAGATTACATAGGGAAAGGCTAACACCAAACCTGCCACTACGGAGGTAACAATGTGCGTCGCAAACTGGCCGCTCATAGCTATGTTCTGAAGCGTGAAAGGCATTTCGCTCAGGCACAGTGAGTCGTCGAGACCTAACATGTGCGACATCTTGCACAAAAACCGGTAGGTAGGGAAGTTGGGATTCTTGGGGCCGAAGAGAATAACATCAAAGAGAATCCGTTTGGAAACAAAGGCGATGATGGCGAAAAAGAGAATGGCTCCGGCCGATCGTATCAACCGCCAGCGCAATTCCTCGAGGTGATCGAGGAACGACATTTCTGCAACTTTTTCTTCTTCGGGTTCTGCCATCGCGCAAAAATACGGATAACCCTGCGAGACACATTCGTGGAGTGTAAGGATGAAAAAAGCAGTTAGCAGAACAGTATTCGCCGAAAAATTTGTTGGAATGGCTGAAAAAAGACTATTTTTATTCAGTCGCAAAAAGCAGCTCTCTGAAACTGGAGCATTGACAGGAAAATTTTGCTTGCGATTCATGTAACATACCTGCAAGTTGTTCGTTTGCTCAGGCAAGCACTAGATTAGATTTTGATAAGATGGCAACATTAACTTCACAACTGACCCCAAAAGAGGGGCTTAAAAAATTCTTTGGATTCAACTCTTTTAAGGGTGAACAGGAGGCCGTGGTGCAGGCCATACTGGACGGTCACAATGCCTTTGTGATTATGCCCACCGGCGGTGGAAAGTCGCTGTGCTACCAATTGCCCGCCATGATTATGGAAGGTACAGCCGTGGTGGTGTCACCGCTGATCGCCTTGATGAAAAACCAGGTTGATGCCATTCGCGGCGTGAGCCAAAACGACGGAGTTGCGCACTTTCTCAATTCATCGCTCAACAAAGCCGAAACCCAACGCGTACACGACGACCTGCTTAGTGGAGAATGTAAACTGCTATATGTCGCTCCCGAATCACTCAACAAAGAAGAGAACATAGAACTCCTTAAAAAGGTAGAGCTTTCTTTCTTCGCCATTGATGAGGCCCACTGTATTTCTGAGTGGGGGCACGACTTCCGACCTGAATACCGACGTTTGCGCGCCATCATGGACCAGATTGCCCGGGTGCCTGTGATTGCTTTAACCGCCACGGCCACCCCCAAGGTGCAGCAGGACATCCAGAAAAACCTCGACATGCTCGACGCAAAGGTTTTCAAGGCCTCGTTTAACCGCCCCAATCTCTACTATGAGATACGTCCAAAGGTGAATGTTAACAAGGAGATCATCAAGTATGTTAAGCAAAACGAGGGCAAATCAGGGATTATTTACTGCCTGAGCCGCAAAAAGGTGGAAGAAATTGCAGAGTTGCTGCAGCTCAACGGATTTAAGGCCCTGCCGTACCACGCCGGACTGGAATCAGCGGTGCGCGCAAGGCATCAGGATATGTTCCTCATGGAAGAGGTGGACGTAATTGTTGCCACTATTGCCTTTGGAATGGGGATTGACAAGCCCGATGTGCGCTACGTGATTCACCACGATATGCCCAAAAGCCTCGAGAGCTATTACCAGGAAACCGGAAGAGCCGGACGCGACGATGGCGAAGGAAATTGTGTGGCTTTTTACAGTTACAAAGACATTGAAAAGCTCGAAAAGTTTCTGCAAGGTAAACCTGTAGCAGAACAGGAAGTGGGTCGTCAGCTTTTGAATGAAATGGTAGCTTATGCCGAAACCTCCATGAACCGCCGAAAATTTATCCTTCACTACTTCGGTGAGGAATTCGACGAAGAAAACGGCCCCGGCGCCAAAATGTGCGATAACTCCCGCTTCCCCAAAGAGCGCATGGAAGGCAAAGAAATGGTGCTGCTCGTACTCAAAGCCATTGAGGCCACCGGCGAGAAACACCGCGCCAAGCACATTGTGGATTTTGTTTGCGGAAACGCCTCCAACGACATCAAGACCTACAAGCACGAAAAACATCCTTTGTTTGGCGAAGGCAACGCCTTTGACGGACGCGACGATAAATTCTGGAATGCGGTGATTCGCCAGGCTGTTGTGGGCGGACTCGTGTGGAAGGAAATTGAAACCTATGGCGTGTTGCACCTCTCTGATGCCGGCCGTGAGTTCATGAAAAAGCCCAAATCATTCACGCTCATTAAAGAGCGGGTATATGATGAATCAGACACCGGCAGCGACATCAAAATGAACGGGCGGGGCAACGATACCGGATCCGATAAGGTGCTGTACAGTATGCTCAAAGATGAAGTGAAGCGGGTTGCCCGCGAAAAAGAATTGCCGCCATACGTCATTTTTCAGGAGGCATCTTTGCAGGATATGGCTGTGCAATATCCCACCACGATGGACGAACTGGTAAACATTACAGGCGTAGGACGTGGGAAAGCTTTAAAATTTGGTGAGCCATTCCTCGCACTCATCCGTGACTACGTTGAAGAAAATGAGATTGAGCGCCCACAGGATCTTGTGGTTAAGTCGGCAGTAAACAAATCGGGTTTTAAAGTCCACATTATTACCAATATTGACCGCAAACTTCCACTGGATGACATTGCGTCGGCCAAAGGAAAGGAACTGGTTGATGTGATTGACGAGATCGAAGCCATTGTTCACTCAGGCACCAAGGTTAATATCAACTACTACATTGACGACCTCATTGACGAAGATGCTCAGGAGGAAATCATGGAGTACTTTATGGAAGCCGATACCGACTCCATTGACGAAGCCATGAATGAGTTTGGCGGGGATTTCTCGGAAGAGGAACTTCGCCTGATGCGCATCAAGTTTATGAGCGAAGTAGCGAACTAGCCTTTTTTGCTCCACTCCATTTCACGGATGGCGAGCCACGCCATCAGGCCACTGCCCACAGGCAATGCAGCTTCATCAATATCGAATTTGGATTGATGTACGTTGTGCACAATGCCGCGCGCTTCGTTTCGAACCCCCAGACGGTAAAAACATCCGGTAAACTCCTGTGAGAAATAGGCAAAATCCTCGGCGGTCATGCGGATATCCAAATCAACCACATTTTCAGGCCCAAGGTAATCAGCAGCCCAACCGGCGGCCCTTTTGGTGAGCTCTTCGTCGTTTACCAAAAATGGATAGCCCTTGTCAATGCGCACCTCGCACTTACCGCCCATGGATGACACCAACTCATTGGCCATGCGCTCTATAGTGCGATGGGCTTCGGCGCGCCATGTTTCATCAAAGGTTCTAAATGTTCCCTCCAGATATACCGAATCGGGAATCACATTGGTGCTACCTAAACCTTCAATGCGGCCGAACGAGAGTACGCTCGGCGTGGCGGGGTTGCTGTTTCGGCTTACCACCTGCTGCAGCGCCACCACCAGGTGCGAGGCCAACAGCACAGGGTCAATATTGAGGTGGGGCATGGCTCCATGACCACCGCGGCCCATTACACGTATTCTGATTTCATCTGCAGAGGCCATATAAATCCCGGGGCGGAAACCTACTTTACCCGCTTCCAACGTAGGAAAAACATGCTGACCAAATATGGCCTGCGGTCGGTTTTCGGCAAAGGCGCCTTCCTGAATCATCAGCGAGGCTCCTCCGGGCAAGCGCTCTTCGCCGGGTTGAAAAACCAGCATAACCCTACCGTCGAGTTTACGCTCCACAGATTTGAGAATGCGCGCCGCTCCTAGCACCGAGGCTGTGTGAACGTCGTGTCCGCAAGCGTGCATCACACCCGGCACGGTAGATTTGTAGGGCACTTCGTTTTCTTCCTGAATGGGCAGTGCGTCCATGTCGCCACGCAGCGCCACCGTCTTTCCGGAACCCGAGCCAATCATTGCAATGATTCCGTGGCCGGCATAGCCCGTTTTAAAAGGTATGCCCATTTCGCGCAGTTCCCGCTGCACAAAAGCGCTGGTTTCAACTTCCTGAAAACTCAATTCGGGATGCGCGTGCAGGTGTTCACGTACTGACTGCACGTAGCTTTGTTGCTCATGTGCGGCGTCTTGAATTCTGGCACTTTCCATTTTCATCATTTACAAAATTTGCTTCCATGAGGTCCATATCATTCTGAACGCCACGTAAAGCAGTAAAATTCCAAACCCAAACTTCACCACGTGCTCAGACAAGCGCAAGGTGAGCTTGGAACCCACGTATCCGCCCAGCACAAAAAACGCGGCTATCACCAGGGCATAGCCGATGTTGAGATTTCCCGTTTTGTAGTAGTTGTAACAGGCCAAAATTCCGATGGGAGGCAGCATCAATGCCAGACTGGTGCCCTGAGCCTGATGCTGGCTGAGCCCCAGAAAGAAAATCAGCATGGGCACAACCACCAAACCACCGCCAACGCCAATAAATCCGCTCACCGTACCTGCCAGAAGGCCGATGAGCATCAAGATCACAAAAGTGGAAACATCCATTTTCAACACTAGAAATCGAGGTTGATGGAAAAGTGAAACACTCCGGGTTGTACCACGCCATCGTCCACACCCCAAGCGTAATCGAGTCGCACAAAATAACCCAGCAGGCGCGCGCGGACACCCATACCGTATGACCAGATAATGGGCTCACGGTTATTCTTGATGATGACGGTGATGTTACCGCCCCCTGTGGTGATATCCTGCTGATTGAATACGTTGTCCTCGCTGTAGGGGTGCGGGCCGGTCCACGCCGACCCAACATCTCCAAATCCAACAAGCTGAAAGGTTTCAAGGAAATCAGACTTGAGCGGGCTTCCCGAAAAGTAGCTGAACACCGGGAATCGTATTTCGGAGTTCAGAACTGCAAATGAGTTTCCGTTGCGGGCATTGACCCAGAATCCGCGCATGGGTGCCGCCAGCGACTGGAACGCAAAACCTTGTCCGGTGGGAACTTCCAAACTGTTGTCCACTCTTCGGAACAGCCAGTTGTCAACTCCACCGAGGTAGTACACCACCCTGCGGCTTCCGATGGAGGTGCTTCCCGCAAGGCGGTTGGCCCAGATAATGTTGCGGTGAATGGGCTGGTAAAACCTGAAGTCTCCACCCAACAGTAGGAAATCGCCATTTTCGGGTAAGCTGAACGACTCGCTGAAATTGAGGAAGGAATTCTGAAACTCCGCGATATTCTGGTAGTACTCTCCCCAGATTTTGAAGCGCCAGCCCCTGCGAAGATTCAACCCCATGGGAAGGGTATTGTCAAACACCACAGCCGGCTTTATACCGAGTTGATGCTCATAAAACGATGGGTTTTCGAGTTGAAAGAGGTCGGTAGAAAGAGCCGAGAAACGGTCGTTTCGGTACATGACGGTTCCTTCCAGGCGCAACACATCATTGATGGGGTAGGAGAGTCGCGTGCCTACAAAGTAGGTTTCAATATCGACGGCGGTGAAAGTTCCGAGCAAGCGGTTTGAGTTTCTGAAGAAGAAAATCTCCTTGTCGAGCCGCTTTTTGTAGTTCTGAAAGGAGAGCATGATATCGGTGTTCCGCAAGTTAAACGAGGTACGGAATCCGCCCACCACGCGGTAATCTTCAAAAAGGTCGGTGGTGGCTACCTGCAGCAAGGGACTGAAACCCGGAAAGATATTATCCGGCCCGGTGAGCGGTTGATAAAACTCGGTAATGTTGGTTTGGTTGAGTTGCGTGGTTACTTCCTGTATCGAGAAGTTCAGGTTGTAATTGCGCGGTGTGGGGAGGTCAACAGCCTTCCGCTTTCCATCGCGGGGCTTCGCGGCCTTGTCGTCCTTCTTGGTTTCGGTTACATCAACGACCTTTTTCTCGAAGATAATTTCATCCTCGTCATCGGTGATGAATTGGTAATTGTAGATGTCGAGCTTGCGTTCAACAGGTGGTACGGGAGATGTAACTGTGTTGACAGGTGGGATGGCAGATGGGTCAATTACAGTTTCCTCCCTTTCTTTCTTTTTCGCATCCGGACGTTTGCTCAACATTTCCTCAATTGCCTCCAGTTCCCGGTCGCGGTCGCCAATCAGGAATTGATAACGGCCATCGCGATACATGAGCTGCGTGTATTTTCCGGTACGGGCATTCACTTCGTACTCAATCGTATTGTGTGGATGTGCGGGAAGAGGCTCAATACGCGAAAAGTATCGATAGTGTATGGTGGTGTCAATGGCAGCAATGGCGCTGTCGCGAACAGCTGTCATGCGCTGGTAAAGCCGGTTGCCCTTGGAAGCGAGAAAGGTATAGCGGCTACTATCCAGTTGAGCCGGCATGATTTCATTTACCTTGGGCGTGTTGGTGATGCGCGTAAGGATTTTACTCTTGGTCTCGAGGTCATAGATGTAGATGTCCTTCTCGACGGGAAAATACTCAAACGGAACCCGCGTTCGGAGGGTATCGTCAGGGCGGTTGCTACTGAAAATAATACCCTTATCGTCATTTACAAAGCGTGGGTTCAGATCGTCATACACGTCGTTGGTGAGTTGCTCCTGACGATTGCCCACGGCGTAGTAGAGGTAAATATCCGACTGCCCGTTGCGAACACCCGAGAACACCATTCTGCGTCCGTCTTTGGCGTACTGCATGTCTATCACCTTCTCCAGCCCGAAAAGTTCCCTGCGTGTTTTTTTGCCTTTATCGAGGTCGTAGTTGTACATTATCAACTGACCACGGCGCTCTACTACGTAAGAAAACGCCTGCGAGCTGGGGTGCCACGCAATCACAGGGTAGCTGCGGTCTGCAATGCGCTCAAGCTTGTGCTCGGCTTTGTGAATGCGCTTGCGTTTTCCCTTTTCAATATCGTACAAAAACACGCGGTACTGACCCAAAACATTGGTGGTGTAAACCGCATAGCGCTCATCCTGACTTACTTTAAACTGTGATGCCCAATGTTTCTTTTTGGTTTTAATAGGCAGAGACTCCCACGGAGGCTCGTGTTTGCCGGCACCCTGCACGCGGTATTTTTCCTGGAAGTACGTGATGAATTCCTGCGATAAACTCTTGAGAGAAGTGCCGAGTACAAACTGAAAACCGCTATCTACACTCCGGCTCATGCGCGCCATGTAGAGAATGTTAGGAATCACCGAAGGGCCATACACCTCGGCAATGTAGCGCCACATAAATTGACCGGCAAAGCGCGCTTCCAGTCCGGTAAGCCTATTAAATTTTCGAAAGCGATTGCTGAGAATACCATCGCGCACAATGCTTTCGGTTTCCGGAGTCCACTCGTCGCAGAGGTAGGATACGATACCTTCCATGTACCATTCGGGCACGTTTACCAAGGTAGAATTACGGAGGGACTCGCGCCAGTTGGAACCCAACATGAGTTGTGTAACCGCAATTTCGGCAATGCCCCGACGAAGGTTGGTGAGGAATTTATCGTAGTCGCCTTCGTAATACAAGAACAGCTTGTTGGATTGAAGCATGGTTCGTCCACCGATGTTTTGGTCTTCATCCACCTGCAGGCCCACGTTGCTCTGCCGAAACTCTGACTGGGTTTTGTACACCACAATGATGATGTCTTGCTGAATCACAAAATCCAGCTTATCCTCCATTTCCTCAATAATTTGTGGAGTTACCCGTGCGGTGTAATCGGCTAGATTTCGCCCACCCTCGTAGAAGTAGATGCTGTATTGATCAAACTTCATGTACTGCCACAAAAACTCGCGGTGTTGTACGCGATTCTTCCCAAAGGTCAACTGCGAACCATTGTAGAACTGGGAAAAAGCAGGCAGGGCCAATCCCAACAAAAACACTGTGAGTAAAATGTGACGCAATCGCACAGATTTTAATGGAGCGTAAAAATAACCAAATATCGGGCAATAGGTTTGTGCCAAACAGAATAACTACGCATGAAATCTGCCAATATTGCCAAGCCAAAGCCTTACCCACAGGGCAAACGCATTTAGAATTTCCAGACGGAAGCCATCAAAATATTGAAGCCTGATATCCTTGTTGTGAGATACTTCTATCCAGTTTCTCTTTCATGTGATGCGAGATTGTTGCAACTCAAGTAGGATTACATTGTAAACAGATATTCAATTTTATAGCGCTCTTTGAGGCTCTTTACGTTCGTAGCGGTGAAGTTTTTAACCGCAATCCCGACGTTCGTCGGGCCGCAAGGGAGGCGCCAAGAACGCAAGGGATGGCAATAAAAGACTCTTTGCGACCCTCGCGCCTTCTTTGCGGTCTTTGCGGTTAAAGCTTTTTTCATATTAACGTCGGTAAGGCAGAAAGGCGCATGGTACATTTCAAGTTCAGAATCACATTTAGTTTTCATCGAACTAGATCAGTTTTAAATGCGTTTGCCCTGGCCTTACCCACATATTCAGCGGGAGTGTAGCGCACAAATTTGCACCTTTGCAAGGCAAAAGCCCGAGATATGTTGCAAGCCCACGTTTTTACCGTAAACCCCTTTCAGGAAAACAGCACCGTTGTGTACGCCGAAACCGGAGAGTGCGCCATCTTTGACCCCGGCTTCTCCAATGAGCAGGAGCGCAAAGAACTGCTCGACTTTATTGATTCCAAAAAGCTGAAACCGGTGATGCTCATCAACACCCATTGCCATATTGACCACGTGCTCGGCAACCGCTTCGTG
>SKUL01000138.1 GCA_007129985.1 Flavobacteriales bacterium | reverse complement strand
GGTGGAATGAGCTTTTTCCTTCTGGCAGTATTTGCAGGAAACTTATACCACAGAACTAAACGGCACAATCAACTTCTTATTGAACAGCTACAAGTCCGAAACAAAAAGATTGCCTCGGAGCAGGCTGCCCTTCAGGAGCAGCACCGCATTGCGTCCGAAAAGAGTCAACAACTCCGCGCAAGCCTCACCTATGCCAGTACTATTCAAAGGGCGCTGCTGCCGGGTGAGCAAAAACTGAAGCAGTACTTTCAAAAATCTTTCGCGTTATTGGAATCGCGCGAAATAGTGAGTGGCGATTTCTTTTGGCTCACCACCAAGTACGACACCATTTATCTGGCCGTGGCCGACTGCACGGGCCACGGTGTACCAGGCGCGTTTATGAGCTTAATCGGGCAGCGGTTTTTGGAGGAAACCATCCATGCGCGCGGCGTGCTCAACCCATCCAACATACTTGATGAGATGCGCAAGAGTATTTCTGCCTCACTCAACCAAAACAGCCCTGACTGCTGTCGTGATGGTTTGGATATTTCGCTCTGCTCCTTCAACACGCACAACAACGTGCTTTGCTATGCCGGCGCCAATCAACCCTTGTTCATTGTTCGAAACGATGGAGCGCCGCTCGAAAATATGCAAGGCTCACCTTACACGCCTCAACATGTTCAGCTAAGCCAGCGCTTGTACGTACTCAAAGGAAACCGTCAGCCCATTGGTATGTACCACGGCCCCATTCGTCCATTTACCAATTACACGGTAAAACTTCAGCCCGGAGATAGATTTTACGCGTTTACCGATGGTTTCCGCGACCAGTTTGGTGGCGACATGGGCAAAAAACTCAAAGCGCCCCGCTTCCGCAACCTGATGTTGGACGTACAGCGATTGCCCATGGAGGAGCAGAAAACGCAACTTCTCAAACGTTTCCGACTTTGGAAAGGCGACTGCGAGCAGAATGATGATGTGTGCGTGGTGGGTGTGGAAATCTAGAACCTACCAGCCGTATTCCTTGCGGATTTTTTTGTCCCACAGCCCACCTTCCTGACCTTTGCGCTTTTTGCCGCCTCCGCCTTCGGTGGGGCAGGGTTTCATTTTCACCTGGTCGAGTTTCATGATGTTGATACCGATTAGCAAGGGCTGGTAATAGGTATCGAAGTAGCGCATGGAGGGGTGACCGCCATTCCACGCAAAAATTCCGAGAATGGGCGTTTCAATTGTGGGCATGATGTACCAGCCATTTCCCAGTGGAAAGCCCACGCCCAATCGGTAGTGAAGTTGCGCGGCGATAACGGGAGGCTCAAAGGTTTGGGTTCCTTCGTAAGCACCCTCGAACCGTGTGCCACGAACAAGGGCGTAGTTCAGGTTTGCACCAATGGCGTTGGTAATAAACACACCATTGCCCACCCTGCTCACGTGGCTCAGGTTGGTGGTGGCTCCCAACCACAGGTCCGAAAAGCGACCATTACCCTCCATCGCCATCCAGTTTACCTCCTCATCTCCAAAGCGATAATCTCGCGTACGGTTATGTACACCGCGCAGCCATCGCACATCCAGGCCGTAATCAAAGAGTTGAAAAAAGCGGTTCTCCCACACGTGAAAACGACCCAGTTGTAAAAACGCTCCCATCTGACCAGCGGGGTTGTGGGTGGTTACCACTGACGAATCGGGGCCCAATCTTTCCCGCTCTGTATAGCCAAAGCCAAGAGTTTGGGTGATTCCCGGTTGAATGTACCAACCCTGATTGTTGAAGCTGTGTCCCACCTCAAAGGCAGGTTGCCGCTTTCCGCGGTTGTGCGTAGCCTGCGCAATGGCTTCCTGAAAGCCGAGTGCGAAAATCAGCAAAAGGATATAGGTGAGCCTTTGATGCATGTGCTTTATTCAGCGTGAGCCGCTGTTTGTTGTTTCTCCCATAAACTCAAAACGAGCTGTTCTATTTCGTTGCTGTCCCAATTTTCATGAATATCGGGGCGCTCCATCACTTTGTCCATAATACGATCCTGCATCTGTCCGGTTTCATAGGCTTCAGAATACCGTATGTGGCTGAAGGTAACCTGCGAGTACAGCGGCATCCATTTGTCGGGGTGCTTTTCGAAAATCTTCTTCTCAATTTTCTTTCGCAATAGAAAATCCTCGTCAGCCACATAATCACGCATCACGTAGTAATTATCCACCGCCAATTGGGCAATGGCGTCGCCGTCGGGCTTGCGCAAAACCTGATACTCCTGCAAGAGCTTATCCCAGTTATCGCCGTGCTTGTCCATCAACTCCGCCAATACCGAGCAATCTTCAAATCCGGAGTTCATGCCCTGTCCGTAAAACGGCACAATAGCGTGCGCAGAGTCGCCAATCAGGGCTACGCGCTTCTTCACCCAGGGGTAGCAGCGAATGATGGCCAATGACGACAGCGGATGGCGGAAATAATCATCGCCCACATCGGGCATCATGGCGTAAAAATCGGGGAAGATTTCCGCGAAAAAGCGGTTTACATCGGCGGGGGTTTGGAGCGAATCAAAAGATGGATTGCCGTCAAAGGGCATAAAGAGCGTGCAGGTAAAACTACCGTCTTGATTGGCCAGCGCAATGAGCATATAACGACCACGGGGCCAGATATGCAAGGCATTGGGGTCGAGTTTGTGGCTGCCGTCTTCGTTGGCCGGCAGCAGAATCTCGCGGTATCCATCGGGCAGGTATTCCTGCTGGTAGTTGAAGCGGTCGGTTTTCTGCATGGCTGCGCGCACTGCCGAAAAAGCCCCGTCAGAACCAAAAATCAGGTCGCTCTTTACGTGGGTGATTTTACCGGTTTGGGTGTTCTCAAAGGTCAATTCGTTGGTGTCGAAATCCACATTGAGGCACTTCTCGTTAAAGTGGCATTCCACGTTTCCGCTCTGGTCGGCAATTTCGAGCATTTTGGCATTGAGCCCTCCGCGCGACACCGAATAGATGGCTTGTCCTTCGAGTCCGTATGCCTGATAGGTTACTTCACCTTCTACTGAGTGCATTTTGCGGCCGTACATGGGGGTGGAAATGTTTCGCACTTCGTCTTCGGCGCCAATCAGTCTTAAGGCTTTCCAGCCGCGGTCTGAAAGGGCAAGGTTGATGGATTTTCCGGCAGATATTTCGGCCTTGCGGATATCAGGACGACGCTCATAAACAGCTACGCGATAGCCTCTTTGCGACATCAAGGCGGCCAGCAGTCCGCCTACAAGACCTCCTCCTACAATGGTTACTGATTTCATGTGCTCTATGCGTTTAACTTTCACTTTTCACACCTGCCTCTGCCAGCACTTCTGTGAGGATTTGCCCAAATCTGAACACATCCTCAAAGCTGTTGTAGAGTGGCGCAGGTGCCATTCTGATTACATTCGGCTCTCGCCAGTCAACTACCACACCGCGTTGGGTAAGAGCATCGAAGAGCCACTTACCGGCGCCGTGAACCAGCACCGATAGTTGAGCGCCCCGGGCTTCTTTGCCCGAAGGTGTGATAACCTCAAAGCTCGCGTTGCCTACCGCGCGGGCGGTTTCCTGCAACACAAAATCCAAATAAGCGGTAAGTTGTTCACTCTTGCTACGAATCGCAGGCATGCCGGCTTCGTCAAAAATATCGAGTGAGGCCTTGTACACGGCCATACTGAACACGGGCGCATTGCTCAATTGCCAGCCCTCTGCTCCGGGTATGGGCCTGAAACCGGGCTTCATATCAAAACGGGTTGTTTTGTCGTATCCCCACCAGCCGGCAAAGCGCGGCACTTCGGGGTTGTGTCCGTGGCGCTGGTGCACAAACACACCCGACACGCTGCCCGGACCGGAGTTCAAGTACTTATAGGTACACCACGCGGCAAAATCAACATTCCAATCGTGGAGTTTCAGGATGATGTTTCCGGCGGCGTGTGCCAAATCCCAACCGGCCAATGCGCCTACTTCGTGCGC
>SKUL01000332.1 GCA_007129985.1 Flavobacteriales bacterium | reverse complement strand
GTATATGCCTGCCAAACTAAGGGCCAGATATTAACAACGTCTAGTCCTGCCTCTACGGGATTGTAGTTTGCTGTTGTGTACCCCTTGACTTTGGTGTGATAGCCAATTCCAGCAATTCCGACATTGTTATTAGGTATGGCAGCAACGCATCCGGCAACTGATGTTCCATGAGCGTGCACCGAATTATTATGGGAAACAGATAAAATCTGGCCCTCCAAGTCTTCATGATTTATATCAAATTCCGTATCTACTACACCAACGATGATGTCAGGAGAACCTTTGGTAATAGTCCATGCACAATAGGCATCCATCAACACAAGATGTTGATCGGTATTTGATAATAGAACGTTGCCAGATGCCGCATTTGCAACGTAAGGATCATTGGTAGATAAAGGATTGGTACAACCAGCGGTAACATAATAATCGCAGAGCACAACATTGTTGAACATAGCCAATGCCTGCAAAGTATCTCGCAAAGCATTGGCATCTCCATCAAGATGAACCTCGAATACTTTCCTCAAGGTCGCGCTCTTGGCACCCGGCCATGATACCTGAACAGAAGTTACTGAAAAATCGGCAAACAACTGATTCAAAGTGTCATTGTTTAGAACAAGTGAATCTAAATCCCTGTTCTCTAAACCTGTCATTTCGATATGCAAAAACCCATCTTCAAAGTTTTGGCAAGTGGCCTGAAGGCTGAATACACAGCCCAGCATGCCAAGCAAAATTCTCATTTTCATAACTCCGTAGTTTTTGGTTAATAATCATCTGCCCCAATACCCCTCGTGGGTATGGGAAGGCTGGCTTCATGATAATTCCTTGCAAAAACTAACCGGTTCGCTTGTCAGGTCATGCTGAAATGTATAGAAAATATCTGATAAAACCACTTGATATTTTTTTTAATATTCTCACAAAATCAATAATATAGGGTGAAAAAACTTATTTCATGACAGAACTGGATGTATTTGACCGTTCTTTTTTAAGGTGTTTTTAGCGCGTAAATAGAATTCGGAGAGAAAAAGTGGCGAAAAACTTCTTTATGGCGCTTCTATCACCCTTGTCCAATAGCCAAACTACCAACAGAAATGAGCTTTTAAAAAAGGTTTGTGCTATACGGTTCACAATTTCAGAGCTGAGGCGAGGAGCCTAAGTGCGGTTGAATCCATTGTGTGCCCTTGCGTTTTTCAGTATGCTTCCATAGTTGTAACTTTGCGTCAAATCAACAGGATGATACTTCCCATTGTACCTTATGGAGACCCCGTACTGAAGCGCAAAGCCGTGGATATTGACGCGGGCTATGAGGGTTTGAATGAGCTGATTGAGAACATGTACGAAACTATGTATCAGGCTCATGGCGTGGGCCTGGCGGCTCCGCAGGTGGGCTTGTCCATCAGGCTTTTTGTGGTAGATGGCGCTCCTTTCGCCGAAGACGAAGATGATGCCGAAGACCTGAAAGATTTCAAAATGGTGTTTATCAACCCCGAAATCATTGAAGAAACCGGAGATGCCTGGGGTTTTGTAGAGGGTTGTTTGAGCATTCCAAACATCCGTGAGGAAGTGGTGAGAGAGGAGGAGATTTTGATTCGATACCTCGACGAGAATTTCAATCCCCATGAGGAGAAGTTTTCAGGTTATCGTGCTCGGATTATCCAGCATGAGTACGACCACGTGGAAGGTATTCTGTTTACAGATCGCATTTCACCTTTGCGCCGCCGCATGTTGCGAGGCAAACTCAACGACATTACCCGCGGAAAAACGGATGTAGGCTATCGCATGCGTTACCCCGTTAAAGCTTAAACAAACTTAAAACTAGAGGAATGAAAACCAACTTTGTAGCCTTTCTTTTCGGTGCGATTCTGATGACTGCTTGTGGAGGCTCAGCAAGTGAGCAGGAGCAGGCAAAAAATGAAATGGAGTCGCTGGCTCACAGAATTGACTCTTTGGAACAAGTCCTTTTTAGTCATGAGTCCAGGGTAGATCGTGAGGCAGCAGCGCAGCTTCTTCAGTCGTACATCAAATTTGTGGATACCTATCCTAGCGATGAGCGCGCACCGCACTTTTTATATAAAGGTGCCGGCATTGCGCGTGGAGTTGGGGTTCACAATCGTGCCATTGAGATGTATTTCCGGATTATGGATGACTACCCTGATTTTGGGAAAGACCCTGAGATATACTTCTTAATAGCATTTACCCTGGATAACGATGTGAAAGACATTGAAGGGGCGAAGGGAATGTACAACGAGGTGATTGCACGTTTTCCGGATCATGAATTTGCAGTTCAGGCTGAGGAACGACTCAAAACCATTGACCTTACTGACGAAGAACTTATTGAGCTTTTCATGCAGCGCAATGCAGAAGCTGAAGCCGCTGCCGCCACACAGTAGGTCACAAATCCTTTTTTTGACTTAGAAAGTAAAGTTCCGCAGATGCGGGAAGCAGCAGTTTTCCTGCCGTCTATTCCCACTTCAAAGCAATCATCTTCACAGCGGCAACAGCACATTCTACGCCTTTGTTGCCGTGCTTGCCACCTGATCTGGCCCGTGCTTGCTCAATGTTGTCATCGGTGAGTACACCAAAAATTACCGGTGCACTGTGCTTAATTCCCACCTGCATAATGCCTTGGGCGGTAGCGTTGCAGACAAACTCAAAATGGCGGGTTTCCCCCTGAATCACGCTTCCCAGCGCTACAACTCCGTCTGATCCTGCACCTTCAATTAGCCATTCGGCAACAAGGGGCAACTCAAAGCTGCCGGGTGCATGGCGAACAACAATGTTTTCTTCTAAAACCCCCATTTTAAGCAATGCTTCTCGTGCTCCTTGCAGGAGGTTGTTGGTGATTTCACTGTTCCACTCAGAAACTGCAATACCCACCCGCATACGCTCTGCTCCCTCAACCGGGCTTAGGTCGTAATCTGAGAGGTTTTGATTGGAAGTGGCCATGGTTTATCGCATAAAAAAGGCCCGATGAAAGGGCCTTTTTGGTGTCTGTTTTATCCGGCAAAAGCTTCGGCCCGGGCAATGTATTTGTCAATGCTGCGAGCTTCGGTCGATTCGGGATATTTCTTTTTGATGTCCTTGTAAAGCCCCAACGCCTTGCTGAAGTTACCTAGTTCCTCGTAAACCAACGCGGCCTTCATCATGTAGATGGGCGCGGTAAATTGATTGGCTGAGTGGCTGGCCGCCTTTTTGAATTGGCTGAGGGCTTTTTCATAGTCGCCAAGCTCTACGTAGCAATCGCCTATGGCACCAATGGCTACTGCTCCGGCAACTGCATCGTCTAACTGTCCTTTTCTCAGATGGTCAATGGCAAGTTCGTACTCACCTTGCTGAAGGTAAATCAAGCCGATGTAATAATTGGCAACCGTTGAGTAGCTGGTGAGACGATAGTTGTCAGCAATTTCAAGAAACCCGAAGTGGTTACCGTCACCATACAAAGCCAAATCAAGAGAGTCTTGCTCAAAGTAGTACTCGGCTTTCCAAATCAGCTCTGAAGCTTCCTGCTCCAATGGAAAAAGGTAGAGTCGTGTAAATCCGAAATAACCGGCAAACAACACGAAAATAGCACTGGCAATGATGGTCAGTGTTTTGCGGTTCTTTTCGATGTAGGCCTCTGTCTTATCGTATGCTTCCTGAACATCCAGAATGGGTTCGTCAGAGGGATTGTTTTTTTTGGCCATGGTTGCAAATTTGAGCGGCGAAGATAGTTAATTTTTGAAAGCCAAAAACATCACAGCTCTTGTTGCAAAAAAGTCGCTTCGGACAAAACAGGTTGTTTGGGTTTTTAGCGCAGAACGGTAACAGTAGTAACAAACTCGCGGACTTGTTGTGTGGATGCCGAGTGAGCGACTACCTTCACGACATACACTTCATCGTGAACAAAGTGCGTACTTGATCCCTGATGACTTCCATTCCATTTCTCGCTCAGGTTATTGGTTGAGAAAACAACTTGTCCCCATCGG
>SKUL01000092.1 GCA_007129985.1 Flavobacteriales bacterium | reverse complement strand
TTGTACGACGTGCTGGACGAAAACGACAGCCGCGCCTTTATCCTGCTAAAAGACGGGCGCATTGTACTTGAGCAGTATTTTGGGAATTTCACGTCACAAACCCCCTGGTACTGGGCTTCGGCGGGTAAAACACTCACGGCGGCGCTTGTGGGCATCGCTCAGGAGGAAAGTTTGCTTGACATCAACAACCCCGTGAGCGACTATCTGGGTGAGGGATGGACGAGTTGTGACAGTTCTGAGGAATCAGCCATTACCGTCCGCCACCAACTTACCATGACCACCGGACTGGATTACAACGTTCCCGACCAAAACTGCACAGAGCCAAATTGCCTTTCATGTCTCAGTGAGCCGGGCAGTTCCTGGTACTATTACAACGCACCCTATACCCTGCTCAAAGATGTGATTGAGAACGCTTCGGGCCAAACCATTAATCAGTACAATAGTGCCAAGGTACAAAGCATTACGGGAATGACAGGCACTTTCCTTACCATTGAGAGCAACAGCAACGTGTACTTCAGCAATGCCCGCAGCATGGCGCGATTCGGGTTGTTGATTGCCAACGAGGGCATGTGGAATGGCACGCCCGTAATCGGCGATGCTGACTACTTTCAGGACATGGTCACCGCATCGCAAGGTCTCAACGAAGCCTATGGTTACCTGTGGTGGCTGAACGGAACCAGCACATTTATGATACCCGGCGTCCCTTTCGTATTTCCGGGGATGTTGGTGCCCGATGCACCCAATGACTGTATTGTGGCTGCCGGATTTAACGGGCAGTTCATCAACGTAGTGGCGTCTGAAGGATTGGTTTGGATTCGCTTGGGTGAAGCACCGGCGAATGAACTCGTGCCGATATTACTCAACAATACTATCTGGCAAAAAATCAATCAACTTGAGTGCACAACCCACGTTGCGGAAGTAAACGGCTCTGCTACGCTCAACCTGTATCCCAACCCTACTACAGACATCTTACACATGGGTGAGTCCGGGCAACATATTTCCGGTGAAGCAGAGACAATCATTCTGGATGTTTCGGGTAAAGTGGTCATGACGGTGAAGCCCAATGAGGGTCTCACGAGTATGGATGTCTCAGCTTTGCCCGCCGGCATGTACCTCGTGCGCTTACAAGACCGAAGTACCACCTTCACAGGGCGCTTCGTCAAATTATAAATCAGGCTCGCTTCAAACCAAACGTGCGCTGGTTTGTTCTCTTTGCAAAAGGCCGTAATTTTATGGTCCACAAACCCGGAAGCCATGTTCATCAAACGCATACTGACCTATCTGAATCCGGCCACGATGTTTCAAAAAAGTGAGCACAACTTCAACACGCGCATGATGCACGGAATCAACCGCATCTCCATTTTTGTGTTTTTGTTTTGCCTCGTGGTGATGCTCATCAAGTTTCTCTAGGAGAAACGAAGCGTAGTGTTGCAATCACCCATTTTAGTTTCGGGGTGGTTTGGGCGCTTTGAACTTCGCAGGGTCGTTGTAGGGACCGTCTTTTTCCTTTTTGCTTCTGCGGAAATCTACATTCTCTTCGTACAGCCATTTTCCCTTTTGCAAGCGGTAGCCGTGAAAAGTCTGCTGCGGAACGTAATGCGCAAACTGCCCTTCCAGTGATGGGTGCGTGGGTGCGAGGTGGTCGAACACAATCATCCCGATGTCGTCGTAAAAGTTGAGACTGAAAACCGCATCCTGACTGTATTCAAAAGCCAGGCGCTTATCCGCGCGTTTTCCCTGCTCAAACACTGGTAGCCCAATTCGCGGCCTGTTCCCTTGAAAATAAAGCACGTCCACCACTTTGCGGTTGGTGATTTCGCCGGCTTCCTCAAAACCAAAAAGCAGGTAGTAGTCGCGTGGTTTGGCCGACACATGCACCACGTTATAAATGAGTGAGCCCGGCCAGTTTTTCTCGCTTACACTGCGACCTGAAGTCATGTCGCCCTGCTGTTGCTCGAGCGTCCAAATCTGGTTCATTTGCTTTTTTCGGTCGCGATAAACCAACACGCAGCCGTATTGTGCGGGTTCATCGTGCAGCGGCACCATCCAGCTAAAAACGCGCAAGCCGGAACCAACAGCGGGATGAATGGCCATGGCGCGAACCTCATTGAAAGGGTAGAGAAATACGTCCTCTTTCAGCAATGCCCGCCGCAACAGGTTTTCAAGCGACTGATGGGCCTCAAGTCGTTCGTCGTTGCTGTCGGCAGCGTTGATTACTTCCAGATAATGGTTCAATGAATCGGCCACTACAGACGGCGACTGAGCCAAAAGCACGACAGGCGTCTGCAAAAAAGCAAGCGCAACAAAAAGTACAAGGCAACGAAGAATCATGAGAGCACAACGCTGGGTGTGCTTCAAAAGTATGCAATATCCGGGCCGTAGCAGAAAGGTCTCCTCCAAAGAGCCTACAGGTGCATGAACTCTTTTTTCTTCAAAAGTTCATCTTCGCTCTCGCGGTGGTCGGGGTCATCCACGCAGCAATCTACCGGACAAACCGCAGCGCATTGAGGCTCATCGTGAAAGCCCACGCACTCCGTACACTTGTCGGTTACAATGTAGTACACATCCATGTTCACAGGCTCCTGCTCATCGTCGGCTTCGTAGGAATTGCCCATGGGTGTAGTTTGTGAGCCTGAAAGGGAGGTTCCGTCGCTCAGTCTCCAGTTCTCTCCTCCCTCATATATTGCGTTGTTCGGACACTCGGGCTCGCAAGCCCCGCAGTTGATGCATTCGTCCGTAATCATTATCGCCATGACACAAAAATCAATTAGGTTGTTTTAGCTTTGCAAATATAGACAATCGAACGTTTCTCACTTAAATATGGTATCGCTCGCTATGCAATGGGAACAACGCGCAGAGGTTTTTGTTCAGCTCGGTAAAGTGCTGGGTTTGGTGGCCCAAGATACTGCCTGGCCGGGCTTTGAATGTGGCCTGGGCGAAGGCGAATACGCTGAGTTGAAAGAAGCGGTTCATCGCGCTCAGCACCACAACGGTTGGTTCACACCTACTGAGGTGAAGCGGGCATTCGGGGCATGGGCCACACAGCTCACCGCTGAAAATTTGCAGAGTTGGCTGGAGCCTTACAGCGCGAATTTGAATCCAAGCAAAAGCCTCAATGTGGGCATCGTGATGGCGGGCAATATTCCGCTGGTGGGGATGCATGATTTGTTGTGTGTGCTTATGGCCGGACATCACGCCATTGTGAAGCCGGCCTCAGATGACCATGTGCTGATGCCGGCTGTGGTGCGAACCATGGCGCACCTTTCACCCGACCTGGCAAACCGAGTGACATTTGCGAGCAAGCTCAATGACGCCGACGCGTTTATCGCTACCGGACACAACAACACCACCCGCTATTTTCAGCAGTACTTTGGGCATTTTCCGCACATTATTCGCGGAACCCGAAATTCTGCCGCTGTGGTTGACAGCTCCTTTACCGACGACGACCTCCGCGCATTGGGCGAAGATGTGTTCAGCTATTTCGGGCTGGGCTGCCGAAATGTATCGAAGTTGTTCTTGCCCGAAGACTTTGACATTGACCGTTTTTTCAAGGCCATTTACGACTACCACCCCATCATCAACCATAACAAGTACACCAACAACTACGATTACTACAAGGCGCTCTACCTGATGAATGGCGAGTCTTTGCTGGACAATGGTTTTTTGCTGTTGCGGCCCGACACCATGCTGTACAGCACCCTGGGCACCCTACATTTTGAGCGTTACAGCAAGAAGGAACAGGTGCTCGAAAATCTGCAAGAGCGAAAGGAAGTACTTCAATGTGTGGTGGGAAATGCCTCGTGGCTCGAGGGCTGTATTCCGCCGGGCACCACGCAGCAACCTGGCCTGGCAGACTACGCCGATGGTATTGACACCATGGCATTCCTCACCAAGGAATTACGGAACAAACTCAAAACAGCCTAAATCCGGCTGACCTATACGCGGATTGCCAAGAATATC
>SKUL01000015.1 GCA_007129985.1 Flavobacteriales bacterium | reverse complement strand
TAGGGAGGTAATCCCTTTGACCGGATCACCGACCGCAGGGAGGTAATCCCTTTGACCGATCACCGACCGCAGTGAGGTAATCCCTTTGACAGGATCACCGACCGTAGGGAGGTAATCCCCTTACAGGATCACCGACTGTTGGGAGGTAATCCCGTTGCCGCATGCTCGCATGCAGGGCTACGGGAAATGAAAAACCATCCCCGCGCTAGCGGGGCGGTTTTGCCTGAATTTTAAAAGGGATTGAGGAAGCTCAGAAAAGACAAAAAAAGAATGAGGCAGCAGAAACTGCCCAACAGCAAGGGCTCACGTCAGAACGACGTCAGATGCGCACCTCGCGAATTCGTCCCAAAGGAATGCGAATTCTGTTTTTCAGGTACACAAAATCGTCATCCAGATCCCAAATGGTGGTTTCCACCCGTTTCAATCCACAATCATCCTCAAACACAATAGCTACTTTGTATTGTGCGTAATTGCCGAAATCCATTGCTCTTTGCAACAGTCTTTTGCGCTCGGCCCTCTGCTCAAAAAGTGGAAGAACATCACCATCAGGAAAACGCAGGCCAGCCAATTTTTCCTTGGCCATTTCCGGTACGTAACCTGTTGACATTGTCATGATTTGTCTTTTTGAATTCCAGTTAGTCGGAGAAAGTTAGCCTTTTTGACTGAAACGACATCGCTTCATCCGGCTTTTTTTTCAATCCGTCTAAACGGCAAGAGGTAGAAAACGTTTTTGCTTTCAAAGTGTTAAACTTGTCGTGTCCAACCCAATGAACAGATATGTACGCCATTGTAGATGTTGAAACCACCGGCTCCTACGCGGCCGGTAACGGAATTACGGAAATTGCCATCTGCATCCACGATGGCGAAAAACCCATTCAATGGTTTGAATCCCTGGTTCGTCCACCTCGGAATATACCGATGTACATCACCGGACTCACGGGCATTTCGAACGACATGGTTATGGACGCCCCCTCTTTTGAGGAGCTGATTCCGGAAATTGAACGCCTTACCAAAGGCTGCATTTTTGTGGCGCATCACGTACATTTCGATTACACCTTTGTGCGCAACGAGTTTGAACGCTTTGGAAAAAGCTTTAACAGAAACAAGCTCTGTACGGTGCGATTGAGCAGAAAGCTGATACCGGGTTTGCCTTCCTACAGCCTGGGTCGCCTATGCAATCAACTCGGTATTCAGCATGAAAATGCGCACCGAGCCATGGGCGATTTGAAGGCAACCGTACTTCTGTTTGAAAAATTGCTGGGCCTCGACAGAAACAATTACATACAATCGGCGTCAAAAAGAAACTCGGGCGAGGTGATTCTGCCGGCCCATCTTCCTCGCGAGCAATTTGATTCACTTCCCGAGGAACCGGGCGTGTATTACTTCAAGGATGGTCAGGGTAAGATTATCTACATCGGAAAGGCCGCCAACCTGAAGCAGCGCGTAAGGCAACATTTTTCGGGTACAGACAGCAGCCAGCGGTCTGAGGCTTTCAAAAGGCACATTTATGAAGTGCGCTACAAAAAGACCGGCTCGGAGCTTGTAGCACTTTTGCTGGAAGACAGCGAAATCAGACGTTTTTGGCCGAGGTTCAACAAGGCGCAAAAAAACCCGACACGGCGTTACGGCATTTATCAATACGAGGATATTTCCGGCATTTATCGCCTTGGGGTCAATCAGGCACCCTCTGCCAATGGCGCTCTTCAAACCTTTGTGCGATTGCAGGATGCCCGCAACACATTGGGGCAAATGGCCGATACTTTTGGCTTGTGTCCGGCTTTGTGTGGCATGGGTAGCTTTTGCGAGCGGTGCAATGTGAAGGGCAAAAAATGCAGGTCGGAGAATGTGTCGGCCTACAACAAGCGCGTGCGGCAGGCCATGGGTGCCTTACACAGCGAAAGCCGCCGCTGTGCGCTGATAGGCCAGGGCAGAGAAGAAGACGAGCAATCACTGGTGCTTGTTGACGGTGATAAGTACCTTGGATTCGGGTTTATACAAGACCAGGTAGAAAGCAAAAGTTTTGAAGAACTCTCGGAAGTTATCGAGCGTCACCCCGAATCGCCCACCGTGCGAAACATCATCCACAAAGTGCTGCTCAACCCCGAGCCCCTGAAGGTAGTATATCTATAAGAACAGCGCTCTTTTTCTCAGTCTGCTTACCTTGCGTGCACAATGCGAAAATGGCTGGCTGAGGTATTTTATTGGGACTGGAAGGTGTTCGCAACCCTTCTATACTGGAATCTTCGATACTTTTATTGGAAGCGCGCGCTCATCATTTTCGGAGTTGCGCTGATTTTACTTCTTCACGCCACCCTTAGTGTGGTTTTGCGACTTCTGGATGAAGTTTTTTACCCCGCCTACCGAAAAACACCCATTCGGGAACCGGTATTTATCATTTCCAATCCACGCAGCGGAACAACCTATATGCACCGCCTTTTGTGTTTGGACGAAAAGCGATTCACGTACTTTTTGCTCTACCACACCTTTTTGCCGTCGGTGCTTTTTTTCAGGTTTATCCTTGTGTTGAAACGCCTCGACAAGAAAATGAACTGGCCCCTTCGTCGTTTTTTCGAAAAAGTGGAAGACCGCGTTTTTGAAGGTTGGAAAGATATTCACCCCATGGGTTTTGAACGCAGCGAAGAAGATGAAGGCTTGTTTGTGCTGAGCCTGATGTCGCCGGCCATTGGTCTTGTTTTTCCGTGGATGAAAAAAATTGATGCCCTGTGGATTGCCGACGAACTTCCGGCTCATAAGAAGGCCCGCATGATGGCCTATTACCGCAATACCATTCAGCGCTTTTTGTATGCATGGGGCCCTGACAAAGTGTTTCTTAGCAAAAACGTTATCTCTACCGGTCGCATGGGCATGTTGCTGGAAACATTTCCCGACGCGCGCATCATTTATCCGGTAAGACATCCCTACAAAACCATTCCTTCCATCACGAGCATGTTTGCCGCGCCGTGGAAGTTGTACGCACCGGATATTCCCGAGAACTCACCCGAATACCGGAACTGGGGCATGCTGAGTATTCGCTTTTATCAGCACTTTTTCAGGATGATGCCCCATCTCGATGCCGAACGGTTTTACCATGTACGATACAAGGATTTTGTCAAAAACCCCATGGATACCATTTTGGATATCTACCGCACTTTCGGGTGGAAACCTGATGAGGACTTTGTCGAAAGACTGCGTAATCAGTGCAATCGCTCAAGACAATACCGCAGTAAGCACGATTACACTCTGGAGCAATACGGCTATGAAAAAGCCGTGATTGAGGAAGAATTGCGTGAAGTGTTTGAATACTTCAGGTTTAAGAAAGATGGAGTGAGTTAGTACAGCCTCCCGGCTTTTAGTTTTTTTTTCAGGGTTATGCATAACAAACTCAATGTTTGTTCCCGGCAATGTAAAGCCATATTTTTGTTTGCACTCATTTTCATACTCTTCTGACCTATGGTCTATTAAACAATCAATGTTTTGAACAGGATTTTCCGGGATATTCGTTTTTGGTTGTTTGGCTTTTTCATTCTTCGTCTGGTAGGCATAACCCATGCTCCTTTGGAAGCGGCGCACAATTGGCGCCAGAGTCTCACCAATATGATTGCGCGAAATTTTCACCAGACTCAGTTGGATTTGATGCATCCCATGATTGATATGGCCGGCGAAAAGAGCGGCATCATTGGAAGCGAATTTCCTTTTTTCAATTTTATGATTTATTTGGTCGCGCTTTTCTTCGGTTACGACCATTGGTACGGACGTCTTATTAACTTGGTGATAAGCACCTTGGGTGTGTACTTCTTTTACAGGCTTATTCGGGAGTTGTTTAACAACCGCCTGGCCTTTCACGCAGCGATTATTCTGCTGTTTTCCATTTGGTTTTCATTCGCCAGGAAAATAATGCCCGATACATTCAGTGTATCGTTGGTCATCATCGGGATGTACTGCTCAGTTCGGTATCTGAAATCCG
>SKUL01000147.1 GCA_007129985.1 Flavobacteriales bacterium | reverse complement strand
GGCGATGATCGTCTGATTAATTTCAAGCGCTACTACTTTGTTGCCATCGCCTATGGAAGTAACAAGTTTGAAACGTTCGACCCCAATCAAGGAACAGGTCAGGATACTGAATACCTCGCTGGTCGTAAGGCTGCCGTGGGTGGTATTCTTCCCATTACCGCCATTCCACATATTCCTACGCCAACCAGTGGAGGAACTGTGATCAATGCACCTTACGGAACCAATTTCTCAGTAACACGTGTTGAGGGAGAAGGTAACGGACGCAACATTCTCAGCATCACCCAGAAGTCTGAGGAAGAGATCATGGCCGGCGAGCCCTGGCGCGTGGAGAAACTGACCTATCAGCGTAATGGCGCCCCTGTGAAAATCAAGGTGGTAGATCCGTTGAATGTGCGTCCAGGAAACTTCGAACTTCGTTTATTTAATGAGTTCGATACCATTGTTGGAGGAGTGCCGCAGTATACCTCTGTGTTGGACTCAGCCCGATGGGTACTTGTGAATAAGGATAACGGGGATGAGATTTTCTCGCGCAGGGGAATTGAGTTCCAAACTGAGCAAATCATCCCTGATTACGGAATCTCCATCGAGATTGAACAGTACGAATACGATGTGAACCCCGACGGAGAGGCCCGCGCTGACCTATTGACATGGGACGTGAATTTCCAAAGTAATATTCCATGGCTCTCGGGTATTCCTGATCAGGATGGCTTTAATCTCCAAAACTGGATTATGTCAGGTTCCTCTGAAGAGGATTTTGACAGTGACGTATATGGCGGTCCACCGTGCCACCGACTGCTCGATGGAAACGGAAACCAGATTGCTGGTGGTCCCATAGACCCAGGTTATTTTGATGATTTAGCTACCGTTGATGGTGAGCGTATCTTCGACGGAATTTTCAATGGACAAATTGCCCCCTTCCGTCTGGTGCGTCCCTACGACTGTGGTCCTTCACCACTTACTCGCGCCTCTAAGGGAGCTGAAGCAGGCCCTCCTACCCAGAAACAATCCCTAACAGATCTTGTGAGTGTGGATATCGTATTCACCCCGAACAAAGACTTGTGGACCAGGGTGCCTGTGCTCGAAATGCAATCAAATACCGCTTTAGCAGAGGGTGGTGCACCCAAGCTAACAACTCGTCGTTCGCCGTCGGTTGATAAAAATGGTAACCCAACACCCGCTGGTGTAACCCAACCGAGTGATAATCCGGATGATCCTAACTTTATCCACGCTGAGGGTATGGGATGGTTCCCCGGATATGCTATTGACGTGGAGAGCGGTGAGCGCCTGAACATGGCTTTCGGAGAGGATTCATTCCTTGCCGCAGATAATGGACGAGACATGCTTTGGAATCCAACTGACCGCATCTTCGGATTTCCGGGTGGGGAAGAGATCTTTGGAGGACAACACTATGTTTATGTTTTCCGCAACGAACGCAAGATTACTGAGGCGAACAATACAATGCCAATGTATGATTACGGTAAGTATTTACGTGATAACATCAATACAACGTCTCCGCCACCTACCTATCGAAGGTTCTGGAGAAACTGTAACTGGATTATGGCTCCTCTTGCTACGGGGCTCACAAGTGTTCAGGAAGGGATTATCCCTGCTGAAGCTCGCCTGAGAGTTCGTGTTGCAAAACCTTATAAGAAGTATGCTCCGCTTACAGATCTTGGTCAAATCGATTACGCTGCTGTAGGTTCTGTGCTGGATCCGGTTAACCCGAGCCTTCTTGAGCAAAGCCAGAATGACTGGTTCCCCATGTACGAGTTCAGCATCAATGCCGAGCAAACCATCAACAACGACGCAGAGGTTCTTGAAGACGCCCTGGCGTTGATCAATGTGGTACCCAACCCATACCACGCATTCAATGCCTATGAGCGCACCCGATTGCAGAACCTCGTTAAGTTTGTGAACCTTCCTCAGGAATGTACTATCAAAATTTACAACCTGAGCGGTACGCTTATTCGCACCCTCGGAAAGGATAACCCCCAAACCTTCCTGGATTGGGATATCCGCAATGAGGCGCGAATTCCTGTTGCCAGCGGTGTATACATCGTACATGTTGATGTGCCGGGCGTAGGCGAGAAGATACTAAAGTGGTTCTGTGTGATGCGACCAACAGATTTGACCAATTTCTAATTTGACACTATAACCAGATATAACCGAGATGAGAATTCAGCTGAGATATGTAGCAGCATCCCTTGCGATGTTGATGTTCGCTCCCGGACTTTTTGCGGGTAACGAAGACCGTGCAGGTTCTGCCGGTGCGGGTTACCTGCTGGTAAATCCCTGGGCCCGTAGTACGGGTACAGCCGGAGCACTGATGGCACGTGCCGAAGGTGTGGAGTCTGCCTACCTGAATATTGCGGGGATGAACTTCATCAACAAAACGGAGGTGGCTTTCACCCAAACCATGTACCTGCAGGGTACCGGTATCAACATCAACGCACTTGGGCTCGCCCAGCGTATCAATGAGTCGAGCGTACTCGGACTTACGGTTACCAACTGGAATTTTGGTAGAATTGAGCGCACCACTACCGAACTTCCCGAAGGAGATGGGTCGTTCTTCTCTCCCAATGTACTTGTTATCGGGGCGCACTATTCGCGTGCGTTCTCGAACAGTATCTACGGGGGAATTACCGTAAACATCCTGAACGAGTCAACCGCTGAAATTCGCTCAACAGGAGTGGCCTTTGATGCGGGTATCAAGTACGTAACCGGCGAAAATGACCGGGTGAAGATTGGTATCACCTTGAAGAACGTAGGTCCCGAAATGACCTATCAGGGTGATGGACTTTCATTTCAGGGTCAGGATCCATTGATTGGAACTACTCTTACCGTAGAGCACCGCTCAGCGCGCAACGAGTTGCCATCGCTGGTAGCGCTCGGAGGTACTTACGATTTCCTGCTGGGGGCCAATCACCGCCTCACGCCGGGTTTCACCTTTATCGCCAACTCTTTTACCAAGGATAACTTTCTGGTCGGTTTGGAGTACGGATTCCGTGAACTGTTCATTCTTCGCGGTGGTTACCACTACGAAACAGGTATCACCAATGATGCCGACCGCATGACTGTCCTCACAGGTCCGCACGCCGGCCTTAGCGTGAAAGCTCCGCTCGGAAAGGGTGGTTCAAATATCTCTTTTGACTACAGTTATCGATTCACAAGCCCTTTTGGTGGCATACACGCTATCGGAATAGTGATGGGCTTGGGTGGATCACAGGACTAATTAGCCACATATCTCATTTTTCGTACCTTTGCGTACAGAGAAAGCCCCCTCTTGTGGGGGTTTTCTCTTTTTTGTGTTGAATCCAATACCACACTACCATGTCTGACATTCGATACTACACCGAAGAGGGATTGCAGAAACTCAAAGAAGAGTTGCATCAGCTTCGTACTGTTGAAAGACCCAAAATATCCCAGCAAATCGCCGATGCGCGCGACAAAGGCGACCTATCTGAAAATGCCGAATACGACGCGGCTAAAGAAGCCCAGGGACACCTCGAAGCCAAGATCGCCAAGATGGAGGAATTGGTTGCCAATGCCCGCCTGATTGATGAATCGCAGATCGACAACAGCAAAGCTTTCATCCTGTCAAAGGTTAAAATCAAAAACCTTGGCAACAACGCCGAACTCGAATATACCCTTGTAGCGGAGAATGAGGCCAACCTCGCAGCCAAGAAAATCTCTGTGGATTCACCCATCGGTAAAAGCTTGTTGGGTAAGGCTGTAGGCGATGTAGTAGAGGTGAAAATACCGGCTGGAGTAGCCAAGTTCGAAATTGTCGAAATCTCGCGCTGAGATGGCGAGCATCTTCACCAAAATCATCAACCGTGAAATTCCGGGTTACATCGTGGCCGAGAACGAGGATTTCATTGCCTTCCTCGATGTGTTTCCGCTTGCCAAAGGCCACACTCTTGTAGTTCCAAAGAAAGAAGTGGATTACATTTTTGACCTCGAAGACGACCT
>SKUL01000259.1 GCA_007129985.1 Flavobacteriales bacterium | reverse complement strand
GTATCGTAATACTCGAGTCTGGCGTTGATGCCAAAGCGAGCGCGAAGTGGGGCGGTGAGCAAACCCGAACGTGTGGTGGCACCAATGAGGGTAAAAGGATTGAGCGCTATCTGCACGGTGCGTGCATTGGGCCCGGAGTCAATCATGATGTCAATTTTGTAGTCCTCCATGGCAGAATAGAGGTACTCCTCAATCACCGGACTCAGACGGTGTATCTCATCAATAAAGAGCACATCATTGGGCTCAAGGTTGGTGAGCAGGCCAGCCAAATCGCCCGGTTTGTCGAGCACAGGCCCCGAGGTGATACGGATGCCCACACCCATCTCGTTGGCAATAATGTTGGCAAGGGTTGTTTTACCGAGGCCGGGAGGGCCGTGGAGCAACACATGATCCAGCGATTCTTCGCGTTTGAGGGCGGCCGCCACAAAAACTTTCAGGTTATCGGTGGTGCTGCGCTGACCCGCAAAATCATCAAAAACCTTGGGCCTGAGCACGCGGTCAACTTCCCTGTCGGTAGCTTGCGACTCTTCCCTGAAATCAAAGTGTTCTTCCTCACCCATGGAAGCAAATTTAGCCATTCGCCATGAGGGGCATTACAGATGTCAAAAAAAACGCACCTTTATACACTCAAACGCCCAAACATGAAACAGCTCATACTCGCCGCTATTGCTTTGCTCATCATGGCATCAACTTGCAAACGCACTCAAGAAGAATGCCCCCCCGATTTGATATGCACCATGATATTCAAAAGCATACATGTGCAACTTCAGTACGAATCGGGAAGCCCTGTTATCTTGACAAAAGCATCATTAAGTGCACCCCACCTTTCAGCGCCGCTCAACCCGCTGGAGGAGCCGTTAAGCGAGGGCCATTACATGTTGGTGAATGACGGGCATATGAACATCCTCTCGCACCAGAAAAGCAAGGAGTTTTTGTTCGAAGGTTGGGTGGACGACAAGCTTGTGGTAAGCCAAAACTATTTGCTGCGCCATGATTGCTGCCATGTAGAACTCGTAGAAGGCCCCACCGAGCTGGTTCTTCCGGACCCTTCGGAATGAACGCGGAGCACTCGAAAGCCATTGCCGAAATCGAGGGTCTCAACGAGCGTCCACTCTGAAGGCAAAGATTCCTTGTTGTAGGGTGTAATCACGACAAAAAATGCGTTTTCGCCATCGGCCTCCGTTGCAGCGGCCTGCCGGTCGAGCTTTTGAAGGTAGTAGCTGATGTACATATCCAACTCTGCAACCACCGGCAACTCACCTTTCGGGTCTAACTCGGCAATGGTGCCAGCCATGCTTTTCCACGGCTCTTTTTCGGGCTGCTGAAAATGCGTGTTGAACCAAATTAAGTTGACGCCCACTGATAAGACCCAAACAGCCCATATTGCCAGCCTCCACGTTTTAGCTGCCTGGCTCACTCCGGCCCAGCCGATGGCTACCAGCAGGATAAGTGCCGGGAGGTAAATCACCGTATAGCGCTCATGCAGCAACGGCAGTAACACAAAAGACGCAATGAAGGGCACACAAAATCCTAAAACAGCCAGCCCCAACAACCAACCCTGCAGTGGGAAAAAGCGTTTACCCCACAAAAAAGCCATGGCCATTCCTGCTATCCAAAAGAGAAACTCTACAGGATTCTTACCAGAATAGCGATAGAGGTATTCCGGGAAAAGCCAAATCACCGGCTTCTCAATCCAGATATCTGACGGCACTCCGGAGAACATGACGGGTATCCAGGGGGCAAAAAGTACGGCCACAGCGCACACGCACAGCATTACCCGAAATGCGCCTCGGCGGTATTCCTTTCTGAACAAAGCCAGAACTACAGCCGTAAACCCGATGGCTACAGAGAGAAGCACTCCGTAATAGTGTGTATAGCAAAGCAATACCAGGTACATTACCACAGCGAGGCCGTGCTTCCAATTCGCTTTTGCAAACACCATGTAGCCGTGCGACAATGCGCCCAAAGCCAGCACGTACATCATGCTGTAAAAGCGGACCTCGGTGGCGTAATAGATGTGGAAAAAATGGAGCGAAGTAAGCGCCAGAGCTGCCAGTGCGATGAGGCGCGAACCGGTTAAGAGCTTCGCGTAGCGCCAGGTGGCAATGAGTCCCAGCACACTCCACAATACAGCGAAGCTCCGTCCGGCGAGATCGCCGTCGCCAAAAATTCTCAACCATCCGTGCAGCATCAAATCAAACAGCGGTGGGTGCGTATCACGCGCGGCATGAGAATATACCTCAGCAAAACTCAGCCAACTCGCCGAGTGATGCATTGACCAAATCTCGTCCAACCAAAGACCACCTGCAGATAGGTTCACAAGCCTTAATGCAACCCCGGTTGCCAGAAGCACTGCTACCACCGGGAGGTAAAAGCCGTCGCGCTCAATGTGGCTAAGTGTTCGCATGACGCTTTTTTCGGGCGATTCTCAAACGCGTACTATAATTGCGACGAATACGCCATAGTTCAAAGGGCATCAAGAGGAGATCGGCAAATGATATGCGGGAGTCGCTTTTCTCAATCCAGGTATCAAGCGGCACCTCACAAACGCAGTCGTGCGCGTAATTGTACCCTTTGTAATGGATGATGCGGGCAAAAATCTCGACATCAAAAAGCCATTTGCTAATAAATGGTTCGCCAAATAGTACTCTTGCTAAGGACGCCCGAAACAGCTTGGCTCCGCACTGTGTATCGTACACCGGAAGTCTCAGAAGAAGACTGGTAAACGTGGCCAATACTCGTCCCATGTAGTGGCGGGCAAGGCTGCGTTCAATGTGATTGCTCAAAACTTTAATTCTGGATCCAAATGCAAAACCGCAATCGTGGTGGCGCTCCATTGCAGATTGTAACCGGCTCAACTCACTGAGCGGCGCAGACATATCTGCATCAAAGTAAGCCACGTACTCATATTCAATCCGTGTTAAACTGTGAAGCACCCCTTGTCTTACGGCCTCGGCTTTTCCCATATTACTTGGCAGATTAAGAATCCGGATACGCTCGGGAAATTGAAAGCGAAGCGTATAAACCAAAACAGCGGTTTCGTCGTTGCTTCCGTCGTTAACAAACAGCAGATGAACATCGCTGTCCGCCTCAAGCAAGAAGTTTTCAATTTGATCAATCGGCAATCGTGTCGCCTCATTGTAACACGGTATCACTACGCAGATTTTCTGCATACGGCGTAGGTTGAAAGACCCGGCAAGCGCAAGCCCAGCTTGTTCAGCAAAAAAAGCATTTTGAAATCCGCGTACAACACCGCAATCATAAGGTTTGAGAGCACACGGCTTCCTTTCCAAACACCTATACCCATGTTGGCGTTGGGTTTGGGTCGGGTAATCTGCTCTTTGAACTTCACCAGCAAACGGGGCAAAAGCAGGCTAAGAAAAAAGTAACCCCTGCTCTCCGTAGTGAATCCCGCAAATGCCAAATTACCTTTCAGCATAGCAGAAGTATAGCGGCGGTAGTGTTTCAAGAAAACATCGCGCACCGTATGAAGCGAGGCAAAGGCCGGCACCGTAATGATGACCCTGGTTTTGTCGCCGATAAAGGGAAACTTCCGCAGCCATTGCATGAAAGCCACGTCATCTTCGATATGCTCAATCACATCGAGCAGAAGCACCACATCAATCTCAGGGATTGACTTTTGATCAATATCTTCGAGCGACTTGTATGCCTTGATGGGCTTGTCTTTCAGTTGCTCATGGATTTCGTTCAACATTTCGTCACTAAAGGCTGTGTCAACCGCTATGTAGGCGTTTTGGGGTGATTTCTGTGCTAATGACTGCACCACAAAGGTATCCCCACACCCGAGGTCCAGAATGTTCAACTGTTCATTTGAGCGGTCCCTCACCTCCGCTATCATCAAGCTTTCAATCACCTTTAAACGAGCCCTTTCCCACGGGTGACGTTCCTGAACGCTGTAGTGCAGGTTTTTGGCTTCAACCAGATCCATGACGCGTTTTTGACTTTGCGTACTAAAGTAATGG
>SKUL01000019.1 GCA_007129985.1 Flavobacteriales bacterium | reverse complement strand
GTAGAAAAGATGGACGAATGGCTGCAGCGCTACAAAAGCTGGCGGAATTTTATTTTCGATTCGTACCAGATCAGGCTCAACGAGTTGATGGAAACGCTGGACAGCCTCGCGTTTATGCGCATGGACGAGCGGCTGGAAAAATACCTCCACGACCGCGTAAAACTGATGGGCGACACCACCGTTACCCACACGCACCAGCAAATTGCCAACGACCTCAACACTTCGCGCGTGGTTGTATCGCGCCTACTGAAGCAACTGGAGCGTCAGGGTAAAATTAAACTGGGCCGCAACAAAATAGAAGTACTGAACTTCTAAACCCCGATTTTACTGGTAGTCTTCAATGTTGAAGGACTCCATGAACTTGGTGGTGTAATTACCGGCCCGGAAATCCTCATTCTTAAAGAGCGCCTGATGGAAAGGTACCGTAGTTTTGATCCCCTCAATAATGTACTCATCCAAAGCGCGCTGCATTTTAAGGATGGCTTCCTCGCGAGTTTGCGCCACAGTGATGAGCTTGGAAATCATTGAGTCGTAGTTCGGCGGAATGGTATAGCCAGCGTACACATGGGTATCAAGTCGTATTCCATGTCCACCCGGTTCGTGGTAATTGGTGATTCTACCCGGTGAAGGACGGAAATCGTTGAAGGGGTCTTCAGCGTTGATACGACATTGAATAGCGTGCATCGTTGGCTCGTAATTCTTACCCGAAATGGGTATGCCCGCTGCGATTTTAATCTGCTCTTTAATAAGATCATAGGTAATCACCTCTTCGGTGATGGTATGCTCCACCTGGATGCGGGTATTCATCTCCATGAAGTAGAAGTTGCGGTGTTTATCCACCAGAAACTCTACCGTACCCACACCTTCGTAATCCACCGCAGCAGCAGCTTTGATGGCCGCCTCGCCCATGGCTTTGCGCAGGGCTTTGGTCATAAAAGGCGAGGGGGTTTCTTCCACCAGCTTTTGGTGACGGCGCTGCACCGAGCAGTCGCGCTCACTCATGTGGCAAAATGTGCCAAACTGGTCACCTGCAATCTGAATCTCGATGTGGCGTGGTTCCTCCACAAATTTCTCCATGTACATTCCCGCATTACCAAAAGCTGCCTGGGCTTCACGCATGGCTTTTTCGAGTGATTCTTCGAGTTCCTTCTCTTCCCAAATCACTTTCATCCCTTTACCGCCACCACCGGCTGTGGCTTTGATCATTACGGGGTAGCCAATTTCCTTGGCCATTTTTTTGGCATCTTTCAAGTCCTCAATAAGCCCATCAGAGCCGGGTACGGTGGGTACACCGGCATTTTTCATAGTCATTTTGGCTGATGCCTTGTCGCCCATAGACTCAATCTGCTCGGGCAAAGCTCCAATAAATTTGATGTTATTTTCCTGACAAACCCTTGAAAATTTGGCGTTTTCAGACAGGAAACCGTATCCGGGATGGATGGCATCCGAGTTGGTAATCTCGGCCGCAGCTATAATATTCGGAATCTTCAGGTAGGACTCTGAGCTGGGTGCGGGGCCAATACATACGGCTTCATCTGCAAAGCGCACGTGCAGGCTGTCGGCATCGGCTTTGGAGTAAACGGCTACCGTTTTGATGCCCATTTCCTTGCAAGTACGAATGACGCGCAGAGCAATTTCGCCGCGATTGGCTATGAGGATTTTCTTAAACATGGAAGAATGCTTTTAGGCGGTTAGCACTTAGGAAGGATCAACCAGAAACAGGGGCTGATCGTACTCTACCGGCGATGAATCATCCACCAGTACCTTTACAATCTTACCGCTCACCTCCGATTCAATTTCGTTGAAGAGCTTCATGGCTTCGATGATGCAGATCACCTTACCCTCTTTTACAGTGTCACCGACATTTACAAAGGCGTCTTTATCGGGCGACGGAGAGCGGTAGAATGTTCCAATCATCGGCGACTTAATGGTCACGTATTTTGAATCTTCAGCGGCTGCTTTAGGAGCTTCAGCCGCGGGGGCCGGAGCCGGTGCAGGTGCCGGAGCAGCCGCTGGCTGAGGGGCCTGCATCATTTGTTGCGGCATGTGGTGCATGTACTGGGGTATGGCTTCCTGCGCAGCACCACGGGTTTTCTTCTCCTTGTCGGATTTAATAATGATCTTGAAGTCCTTCTGTTCGATCTGAACTTCACTCACACCCGATTTCGACACAAACTTAATCAGGTCCTGGATTTCTTCTAACTTCATTGTTGTTGTGTTATATCGTTCTTATTGTAGTTATTGAGGAGTGTCGTATGCCCATTTCACAAGCACGGCACCCCATGTAAAACCTCCGCCAAAGGCTGAAAGGATGATATTATCTCCGCGTTTTAATTTCGGCTCCCATTCCCAAAGACAAAGTGGAATGGTACCTGCTGTTGTGTTTCCGTAGCGCTGAATATTAATCATCACCTTCGATGTATCAAGACCCATGCGCTGGGCGGTTGCGTCAATAATTCGCAGGTTGGCCTGGTGTGGAACGAGCCACGCCACATCATCACTGGTGAGGTGATTACGCTCCATGATTTCCACCGAAACATCGGCCATGCGCGTTACTGCAAACTTAAACACGTGCTTGCCTTCCTGATACACGAAGTGCTCGCGGGCGTCAATGGTTTCGTGGGATGCAGGCTTTACCGAGCCTCCCGCTTTCTGATGCAGGTGCACCACTCCCGACCCGTCGCTGTAGAGCCTTGAGTCAACAATTCCGTGCCCCGTCTCGTCGGGTTCGAGCAGAACAGCTCCGGCTCCGTCGCCAAAAATGATACAGGTTGCGCGATCGGTGTAATCAATAATAGACGACATCTTGTCTGCGCCAACTACCACCACTTTCTTGTACTTGCCCGATTCAATGAATTTGGAGCCTGTTTCCAGAGCATACAAAAATCCAGAGCAGGCCGCCATGATATCAAAACTCCAACTGTTTACCGCTCCTGCCTTGTCGGCAATGAGATTGGCCGTGGCTGGAAATTGATGGTCGGGGGTAACGGTAGCGCAGATCAGTACATCTATCTCGGAAGGGTCAATGTTCTTTTTGGCGCAAAGTCGTCGCACCGCTTCGGCACCCATGTCGGAGGTTCCCTTTCCGGGTTCCTTCAGGATTCGTCGCTCCTTGATACCAGTGCGCGATTGGATCCATTCATCATTGGTATCCACCATCTTTTCCAGCTCCTCATTGGTGAGGACGTAGTCGGGTACGTAACCCTGAACAGCGGTAATGGCGGCAGTCAGTTTCGACATAGGCATAGGGCAATAAGAAAGCCGCGCTCTTTGAACGCGGCTGCTAAGATATGTGATACGATTTAATTTCGGCTATTTCATCCGAATATGGCCAATGCCCGAGCTGCTAAAGAATGTAAAAACAGTGGGCGGCAGGGCCAGAAAAGTCGTAAAGTCGCTTACGCAGTGGTATCAATCACCACCTGACCTTTGTAATACATCTTGCCTTCGTACCAGTAGGCACGGTGAAACTGGTGGGGCTCACCGGTTACCTTACACAATGCTACCACAGGGGTGGCTGCTTTGTCGTGCGTTCGTCGTTTGTCCCGGCGGGTTGTTGATTGTCTGCGTTTGGGATGTGCCATGACCGTATCTTTTTTTTAGTTCAATGAATTCAAATCTGTCAGTTTGTTCCACCGCGGGTCAACTTCTTCGTTCTTTGCATTGAGTTCGTCAAGAAGCCTGAGGGCCTCTTCGTTGCATTGGCCGTCTTCGTGCACATTTCTGCGCGGAATGGCCAGAACAATAAACTCGTAAATGAAGGGAGCAACGTCAATTTCGTAAGCGTTGTGCGGAAGAAAAACGAGGTCGTCCGAGGGCTCTTCGCCGGGATTGCCGTATTTCACTATCAGCTTTTTATCCCAACTTACTGAAACATCCAGGGGGTCACCGCAACGGTCGCATTGACCTTGAATGACTCCTGAGCCCGAAAAATCAAACTCCATTAAGGTGCTTTTCTTTTCCAGTTTCAGCGAAACCTCGAAGTCGCCCTGC
>SKUL01000151.1 GCA_007129985.1 Flavobacteriales bacterium | reverse complement strand
CTATTTGATTTGAACGATCAGGTAGCTTGTAGTACTCCAGAAAAGTTCAGGGTTGGTGATAACGAGCTTGTGGTCTTCGTCTGTTTCTCCTTCAAACTTGTAAGCTTCCGATGGGTGGGCTGAAAGAAGTTCGGCTTTTTTGGAACTGAGGTTGATTTCGGTCACCTCGCGCTTATCAATGGCAATAAAGTCGTCGCGGTTAAAGTCCTGACGCATTTTTTTACCGGCAATCAGTCCTGCACGCTCAGCGATATCCAGCTCCTTCAGCTCTTTAAAAGTCCCGATTACGTAGTACACCTCATTGCTTTGGGTAGTGAGTTGATCGAGGTTGGTTTGGGTTTTTCTTATTTCCTCGGCCAGTTCCTCGTTCATTCTGTTGAGGATGTCAATGGTGAAGTTTGCGGCAATGAGGTTTTGCTTCAGGTCTTCAATTTGCTTGTCTTTTTCAACAATTTGCCGCTCCAGACCATCAATGATATTCTTGTATCGTCCTACCTCGCCTTTGTAGTTGGAAACGGTTTTGTTGAGTTGGGCAATCTGCTCTTTGTTGGCTTGAAGCAGGGCATTGATATCCTGAATTTCAGCTTCAATGGCCGCGCGCTGGTCGGTTGAAAGCTCAATGTTTTTGCTCTCAAGCCTGATGGTTTCCTCACTTTCGCGAATCATGGCCAGGTTGCGCGAAATCGTAGCAAAGCTCTCGTCAAACGCCACCAGTACAGAGTCTTTGTGCGCTGACTCCATTTCGAGCCGCGCTTTTTCGTGTTCCAGTTGTTCTATGCGTTGCTCAAGCTCCTGCGTGTTGCAAGAAGCCAGCATGGCCACCAATAAGCCGAGTGGAAGTAGGTTTTTCATGGTTGTTCTGTTTGACGCCAAAGTTAACAGAAGCCCACATGACATGAACATGGATTTACGAACTTTATTCACCGAGGTTGGTGAATGCTGAAATGTTTAGAATCAGGGCTGCACGGCAGCGCGCACATTCCAGTTGATGCTGGCACCCGTGCGGTTCAAAAAGCGCGACCAGGCCGGGTCGTCTTCAGACCACATCCAATCGCCCTGGCCGTGTGCGGGACCGGGGTCACAACCAATGTAGCGGCCTTCTGTGGCCACCTGAAAACGAATGGTTACCCACAAGGGGTTATCCTCAATGGCAATGTTGATGGTATCGGGAATGGAGAAAAAGTTCCAGTTGTTGCGGTTCAATTGTGTGATACTGGAAGAGTAAACCAACTCGTTGGGGCTTTGGGTTCCGCCTCTGTACACCCGAATTTCAGAGCTGAGTGGCTCGCTTGCAACAAAAAACTGTACACCGGCAAGCTTTCCCCCTTGCAGGTTCTGTTGGTCGGCAGGTGAAAAGCGTGCCCCCTGCATATAAATTCCCGGCTCCAGAACGGGTGCATCCACATTGTAGGTGTCGTGGTGAAGGCCCTCAAGCCCGGATGGAAGGGCAGGAGCGTAGTTTCTCACTTCTTCTTCATCATCGTCGCGGTTGCACGCAACAGTTACCATCAATACAAGCGGAAGGGCAAGCCAGAGGAGTCGGGAGAATTTCATAACCGTAAATTTTGGTAAAGGTAGCCACCTCAAATAACATGCCTTTGTTAAGTTGTTGGCGGAAGAAATTATTTGCTGACTCTGGTCATTTTTTTTGTGGGTGACCCCTTCATACTTTTGTCATTCATTCAATGCAATATGCCGGATAAAGTAGCCATCATTTACGCAAGCAGGCGAGGCGGAACCCAATTGTTTGTTGAGCGCCTTCAAAAAGAACTTGGTGCCGACCATTGTGAGCTTTTCGACCTGAAAGCAAACCCATCGCCGGACATTGCTCCCGGCACCATCCGCGTATTGGGCGGTCCGGTGTATGCCGGAAACATGCTCGAAGATGTAAAGAAGTATTGCGAAAGTCATGAACAGGCCCTTCTTCAATGTCGGCTGGCACTTTTTATGTGCGGAATGAACGAGCCTGCATTCGCAGAGCAACTGAAAAACGCCTTCCCCGAAAAATTGCAACAACACGCATTTTGTGTGAAAGCGGTGGGAGGGGCGTTTAATTTTGAAAGACTCAATTGGTTTGAACGATTCCTCGTGAAGCGCATCTCAGGGGTAAAGAAAAGCACTGTGCACTACCTGGAGGACAATATTGAAGTACTCGTCAGTGCTGTAAAAGCTGAAATGAATAGACCATAAAACCAACATGATGAAAACCTTCACCATTGCGCTGTTCCTGTTTGTGATGTCGGTAGTGAGTGTGGCGCAGGATGCCGGCGAGATTATCCGAAAAATGGAAGACCGCATGCGCGGCGATGAAGTTTACATGGAGGTTACCATGGAAATTGTGCGTCCCCGATACACCCGCAGCATGAGCATGAAGAGCTGGGCCCTTGGCGAAGACTTTTCTTTAATCCTTGTGACGGCACCGGCCCGCGACCGTGGCATTGCCTACCTTAAGCGCGACAAGGAAATCTGGAACTGGATGCCCTCCATTGACCGACTCATAAAACTCCCGCCTTCTATGATGTCGCAATCGTGGATGGGCAGCGATTTTACCAACGATGACCTGGTGCGCGAGAGCTCAACCATTACAGATTATGAGCACAAACTCCTCGGGCAGGAAGAAACGGGCGGTTACATGTGCTACAAAATTGAGTTGATACCCAAGCCACACGCAGCAGTAGTATGGGGAAAGGTATTGGTGTGGGTTTCAGCCGAGCATTACTTTCAGCTTCGCACCGAGCAGTACGATGAAAGAATGGAGTTGGTGAATACCATTGTTTTCAGCGATGTGAAAGACCTTGGAGGACGCGAAATTCCCGTTCGGATGGAGCTCACCCCTCACGACAAGAAAGGACATAAAACCGTGTTGATTCAGGAATCAGCAGATTTCAGTCCGGGGCTGGATGCTTCTTTTTTCTCCATTCAAAATTTGCAACGCGTACGATAATCTATGTGTAAACCGGCAAATACCCGCAGCGCATGCTAACCTTACTCGTTTTGGCCTGGCGCAACCTCTGGCGCAATAAGCGCCGCACGTGGATTACCGTGTTTTCGGTGGTGTTTGCCGTTTTTCTGGCCATGAGCCTTGAGTCGGTAGACCGTGGCTCACAGGAGCAAATGGTGGGTAATGTGGTTGGTTTCTCAACCGGTTATATCCGCATTCAGGACACACTTTTCAAAGAAGAGCCTTCGATTGACAATACCATGTTTTACAGCCAAGAATTGGAGAAGGCTCTGCTCAAGGAATTTCCGGCCATTGATTACCTGGTGCCACGCATCGAAAGCCACGCACTGGCGGCTGGCGAAACCAAATCGCGGGTGGTATTGCTTATGGGAATTGACCCCGGGCATGAAACGCGCTTTAACGATGTGCGTCATCGCTTGCGCGACGGCAGTTATTTTGAAGAGGGTAGTGGTAGTGCGCTCATCGGGCAAGGTCTGGCCCAAAACCTTGAGCTGGGTGTGGGCGATACGCTCGTGATGCTCGGTCAGGGTTTTCACGGTATGACTGCCGCCGGAAAATGGCCCGTGGGTGGAATCATTCATCACCCCGTACCCGAACTGAATGAAATGATTGTGTACCTCACCATCGAAGATGCACAGTGGTTCTTTATGGCCGACGACCGACTGACTTCGCTGATGGTTACCCCGCGGAACCCGTCTCGCCATAAGCAGCTTGCAGATGCGCTTGCAGCGTCGCCATTGCTCCATGACTACAGCGTTTATACCTGGGAAGAATTGCAGCCCGAGCTGGTGCGCACCATTGCCTTTGACCAGGCGGGCACCAAAATCTTTTTGCTCATTCTGTACGTGGTAATTGCCTTCGGGATTTTTGGTACGGTGCTCACCATGACCCTTGAACGCGAACGTGAATTCGGAATGTTAATCAGTTTGGGCTTACATCGCTGGAAGTTGGGTGTTGTTGTTTTTGTAGAAACGCTTATTATCAACGGAATGGGTGTGTTAATCGGAGCGCTATTGTCGCTTCCGGTGATACT
>SKUL01000096.1 GCA_007129985.1 Flavobacteriales bacterium | reverse complement strand
TTTCCGGATCAGAATGATTGATTGTTAGATTAAAAGGCTCGTTAAAAAGTCCGGAGTTGGCCGAGAAACTCAGCGTATCCCATGGCGCGACGTATGGCGTGCCATCCGCATTACTGAATCCTGGCGTACCGTTTATGAAGGTGATCCAATCATCGCCGCCGTCCGGCAGACGGCCGTAACTGTGATCGGTTAACATTTCAACCGGTGGAATATAGTCTATGGGCTGTCCATCGCCATTGCTGAGAATAATGGTTTCACCTTGAATGTTGATGCTGAAGTTGGTATGTAGCTCTCCTTCCGCTCGGTCTTTTCCGGAGGCAAATACGATCAGGAAATCCCCCGGAGATAGTGTCACCGAGGGGAAAACCCATTTGCTCATGGAGGTCGGATCATCCGTGATACGGAAACCTTCGAGGTCAACAGTATTACTTCCCGCATTGTACAATTCAATCCAATCCTCGTAGTCTCCGTCTTCGTCAGCAAGGGACCACGCGTTGGACGACATCATCTCGTTCAGCTTGATATCCTGAGCTTTTGAGTCAGTCGTGAACAAGCACCGGAAGAAAATCAGGGCAACGACAAATATCTTAATGAGGAATGGCATGAAAAGCAACGCAAAGATAACGTTTAGGATAACCTGTGTTTTATCCCGCCTTAGTTGGAGATGGCAATACGCTGAATACTCAGAAAGTTTACCTTCGCCAATGATGGATGCTTGACGCTGTTTGATTCGGAAAATGCACGAAGATGTTGCTGGTGAAGCAATTACGCGTGCGGAGACAATTGTGCCGCTACAAAAGATCTCAGTCTGGAGCAACTTGAATCCTTATTGTTTGTTACTGAAAGTATGATCACAGCTGAACTTATTGACTCGAATCAATCACTTGAAGAGGTGAAAAGTCACCTGCATCGCGTAAGCGAAATGGCGATTGACCTTGAGTTTGATAAAAACCGCTATCGTTATGGTTTCAATTTGTGCTTGATGCAGATTGCAACTCCGGATGATTGCTTTTTAGTTGACCCACTCTCTCCCGACCTTAATGTGGAAAACCTCTTTCCTGCGCTGGAGAATGCTTCTACCGAAAAGCTTGTATTTGCCTTTGGCGAAGACCTGCGACTTCTGCACCAATTGGGCTGTTTCCCCAAAGCTTTGTATGATCTCAAAACGGCTGCCAGCCTCCTTAATTATCCCCCCGCATCGCTCACCGATTTGCTCCACCAGATAATCGGGGTGGAAGTGGGGGCATCGGCTCAGAATAGCAACTGGTACAAAAGACCGCTGTCGGAAAAACAAATCAATTATGCCGCCGACGATGTGCGTTTTCTGGGCGCGCTCCGAAATCAAATTGAAGCTGAGGCCGATAAACAAGGGATTCGAAGCTGGATTGAAGAAGAAAATGAGCGTTTAAACTCCGTTTCTTTCGCCGACCTGCCCGAGTCGGTTGCCTTCAGAAAGAAAGACATGGCCGGCCTGAGCGAATTTATGTGGCATGTGTTGAAGTCGCTGCTGGAGTTTCGTGAGGAAGTCGCGAAATCCGTTAACCGGCCGTCTTTTCAGGTGATTCATAAAGATTTACTGGTGGCCATTGCAGGCGATCCGTCTGCCTTGAAGCAATGGAACAATACCCGAATGGTGCACCGTGCAGCGCACAATAGCAGCGTAAAAAGAAAACTCGAAGAGGTACTTGAAGAGGCCAGGGCAGAGGCCCAAAGCAAGGGCTTGTCATTGGGTAAACCGGCCGTTCCCAGACTAAGCCCTGAGGAGTACAAGCGCTTTCGCGAACAACGCGACATGAGAGAAAAGATTAAGCGCGATGTTTTTACGCCTGTCAAAAGCAGGCTGGTAGAGCAATACGGAGAACATGCGGCTACCTTTATGCTGAGTAATAGAGCCATTGATGATTTACTCATCGGCAACGGCGAGCCTCTGCCGCAATACCGACGTCAATTGCTTACGGAAATTGGCGATGAATTGGGACTGGATGTGCGTCCGTACCTGCGCTAATCCGCCGATTCCGTTTCGAGTTTGAAGCCAATTCCGTGTATGTTGGTAATCTTCAGGCGGTCATCCAAACTGAGGTACTTTCTTAATTTGCTGATGAATACGTCCAGACTTCGGCCCACAAAATAATTGTCATCTCCCCATACCATGTTGGTGAGCAATTCGCGCTCAATCACTTTGTTTGGGTGCTCGCAAAGGAGTTTCAGCACTTCTGCTTCCTTGCGTGTGAGAATCTTTTCGAAGCCTTCAGCACGCAGTTCAAAGTCGTCGTAAGAAAAGGTGTATTTGCCGAGTTGGTAGAGTTGTTTTCGCTCTTTTTGTTCCTCGTTCCCCTTGGTGCGTTTCAAAATGGCTTCAATGCGCAACAGGAGTTCCTCTTTGCCAAAAGGTTTTGTAATGTAATCGTCGGCGCCGGCTTTAAAGCCTGTAACCTTGTCGTCCATCATTCCCTTGGCTGTGAGAAAAACGATGGGCACATCGCTTATTTTCCGGATATCGCGCGCAAGTTCAAAGCCATCCTTCCTCGGAAGCATCACATCCAGCACGCACAAATCGTAGCTGTTCTCATTGAAGTACTTGAGGCCTTCTTTGCCGTCTTTGCAGAGATGTACTTCATAACCGGCCTCTTTGAGATTGTCTTGCACCACAAATCCCAGGCTCAGGTCGTCTTCAACAAGCAGTACGGTTGCTTTAGCCATGGTTTTCTTTTCGTTTTAAAGGCAGAGATACAACGAAGGTTGTTCCCTTTCCGAATTCACTTTCAACGCGAATACTCCCTTTGTGTTCCTGCACCATGAGTTTTACGTAGTAGAGACCAAGTCCAAAGCCTTTTACATCGTGAACGTTGCCGGTTGGAACGCGGTAGAACTTATCGAAAATAAACCGCTGCGATTCTTTGGGAATTCCCACTCCTCTATCGCTGATGGCCACTTCAATCCTTCCGTTCCGATTGGCCGTTCGAATGGTGATTTCGGGGTTTTGAGGTGAGTACTTCAAGGCGTTGTCCAGCAGGTTGTACAATACGTTGGTAATGTGCACCACGTCGGCCATGACTTCGGCGTGCTGCGCATCGGGGTAATAGTGGAGTACTCCGCTGTGCTCCTGTAAATTGAGGGTAAATGAGTCGGCAGTTTCATTGATAATCTGGTGGATATTCAGCGGCTCAAACTTCAGCTCGATGTTTTCATGGTCGAGGGCTGCGAGCTGTAGGACTTTTTCTACCTGTGTTTTAAGCCGGTTGTTTTCGTTGTGAATGATGCGTGCGTATTGCTTCAGACGTTCGGGCTGAGAAACAATGCTTTCGTCCATAAGAACTTCGCTCGAGAGTGAAATGGTGCTGATAGGCGTTTTCAGCTCGTGGGTCATGTTGTTGATGAAATCTGTTTTCATCTCAGAGAGTCGTTTCTGCTTGAGAATCACGTACACAGAATACCCGAAAAAGACGAACAGGATGCTGATGAGCGACGTGAAAAATGCCCAGGCTCCGTAGCGAATGTCGCGCTCGCTAGGTTCAAAAACTGCCCTGTTGGGAAAAAACACGCTGAAGTAGTGCCCGTCGCGGTCCCACTTGATGTCCGGTGAACGAGAGGTCTCATAGCGCGCTGTATCTGCGGCAATATCCACAAACTTTCCGTACACGATGGAGTCGTTGAAACAATCGTAAATGCCGTACTCAAAATCCTCTTGAATATTGCGTCGCTGGAATTCCGACATGAGTAAACTTTCGAGGAGATAAGGGTGCAGAGTATCGTTGATGGCTACCGTGTAAAAATTCGGTTTCACCTGTTTTACAGCCTGAAATAGCTCAGCCGGGTCATCTGTAATGGTGAGAATTTCGTCCGCTACGTTCGAAAGAGCAATCACCACCCTGTCGTTGAATCGTTTTTCATCTGCTATACCTTGCTCGTTTCGAAGGTCTAGTTGGGTTTCCTGCACGCGAAAAGCCTTGTCGAGCCAGTAAATCTGTGAAATCACAATACCCACCACCGATACGATGGC
>SKUL01000362.1 GCA_007129985.1 Flavobacteriales bacterium | reverse complement strand
CTTGCCCGTTGTAGGTCTGCTGCCACAACAAATCTCCGTTGCGATCAAATTTTTGAAGAATGATGTCATGATTTCCCCAATCATTTATAGTTGACCCGGCAACATAAATGTTTTTCGAGGCATCAGTAACGGTAACGTTGTGGTGAAACACTTCTGTTAACCCTCCCGTTCCGCTCCATTTTTCAGAGATAAAAACCTGTGATTGAGCATTCAATTGCATGACACCGCTCGTTAATGCAAACAGCAAGCATGCCGCTAAACCATTGAGCCCCCCCCCCCTGTTAACTTAAACCAATATGGCAGCCCAAGAGATTTGAGGTGAAAAAACCTGTTTAAACGTAAAGAATACCAGAAAAGACGAGATTGTAAAATCATAACAATTGGTTTTAGTTGGTTCATTATCCGGTAAATACATCTATTAACCAGAAAAAGTCAGCCCTCAAGGTTGGGAGAATAATTTTTATTTCCAAATTTTTAACACTTTGCAGAACATAGAGTCTATTCAACGCAGTAAAACGAAAGCCTTTCATTCGGATTCTTGACGACCAAAAGCATGAGCATTGAGTATCACTTGGACATCCTTTGGCGGTCAGGGCTATTACTACCTATACAAATCATCACACACCACCTTCTCGCCTCTTTTGCGAAATAAGTTGCGGAGCTTGCAGGCGAGGTCTGCAAATGAGTTGAAGTCTTCCTGGTAGGCGATACCCGCCCCTTGTATGGAGCCGGTGCGGTAGGTTTGCAGGATGTTGTAATCGGCTGATTCACTGAAAACCTTGAGGCGCAGCTTGCCGTCTTCGGTAATAAGGTACTCGGCCATAAAATCGCCAATTACCTGGTTGTTGGTTTCGGCTGTAACGTTGGCCGGACTGTTGGCCACGCCAAAACTACCGCTCAGCAGCAAACGGTCGTTGAGCAACTGCGTGGAGAGCGCCACGGCAAGTTCCTCGTTGGTGATGTTATCGCCCGGGCGGTAATTGACACCCACGTTAAAGTCGTCGGAGATTTGCGACAACCAGTTGCTCAATTGATTCGACATCATTTCGGTGGTGGTGGCCGCGCCGATGTTCATCTGCCCGCCTGCCGTTACCGCCGCCCGATTGGAGGGTGGTAAAAAACGGTTGAGCACCAGCAGCGCAAAGGCCTGCTTGTTTTTTTCTTCCTCTGAGCTGAGCACGCTGTTTACAAGGTTCTGCATGCTCTCGTCAGAGGTAGGTAGTTGCACGCTGAAATCCACATCGGGGTTCATGAGCTTGTTGGTGAGTTTCAACACGAGGTTTACCGGCACGCGACTGGTAAACCCTTCGGCAAATTCACCCATCAGGTCGGCGAGTGAAGCGCGCAGTTTGTACACCGCCTGCAAATCTATGTCGGCATTGTACGGGTCGCCGTACCAACCAATCACACTTCCCCGCTGAATGCTAAAGCGTTTGTTGATAATATTTTGCAGCGTAAAAAGGTACTCTCCCTGCTCTATTTCGTAGCGCCCGAACATGGTAAACTGGCCGTCGCTACTGATTTCCATATTGATCGGGCCGCTTCCTCGAACGCGCATCATATCACCCAGACTTTCGTCAAAAACGAGCTCAACTAGCATATCGGGCGTGGTTTCAATGTCCATCACGAGGCGAATACCCGTGAGGTCGAGTTCGGCGGGGGCCTCTACGATACCGTCGGCACTTACAAAACTCACAAAGCGCTCCAGCGTAACCTCCTTGGGACCTCCAAGCGGAAGGTAAATCACCGTGCCCGGTTTGGAGGTGGCGCTCACCTCAATATCCAGATTATCCTCGTATCCGGTGATGTTTACCGTGCCCGTTCCGTAAGCCTTGCCGTAAAACAGGTCGTTGTCGTACATGGTGGTGTTGAGGCATAGAAAGCGCTCCATCTCCACGTAAAAGTGGTAGGTAAAATCGCGGAAGTTCTCGTGAAAAAGCGTTCCAATCATTTTGCCGGGATTGCCCTCCTCGTCTCTGATGGGGATGTAGTTAAAACCAATAAAGTCAGGACGCACCACCACCTTATCGTCCACAAAATAGCGCGTGTTCAGGTAGTCGACTTTTACGCTGGCGTCACGCAGGGTCAGGTCGCCGTGAAATTTGGGTTCACGAAAACTACCTGTGGCTTTAAGCTTGCCGTGGGCTCCGCCGGTAAAATCACTCACACCTCCGGGAATGATGCTGTTGAGAATAGCCAGACTGAGTCCGTCGAGTTCAAATTGCACATCCAGCGGATTTTCGTCCAGTTGAGGATTGTAGGTTCCTTCGATGGCAATGGTTTCCGTATCGCGAAAGTTCATTTGTCCGCTGATATCGAGCAGGGATTGTTGGAGGTTCCACCGGGCATCCACGTGAAGGGTTCCTACTTCCTGGTCTTCAATCTTAAAACCGCTGAGGTCAATGGTGCTGTTGATATCACGCCCCTCCTCGGCTGCTTTCATCTGCCCGTCGGCATTGAGAATCCCAAAAAAGTTAGGCACATTTTCGGGCGTGAGGCGGTTGATAAGGTCAATATTCAGGTTCACGATTTCAAAGGCAAGGGCCTGTTCCATGTCTTCGGAAATGGTTCCGTTGATGCCCACCATGCGCGTATCGCTTTGCAGTTGGAATTGCGAAAAGGTAAACGCGGTTGAATCCACATCCAGCGAACTGCTTTCATGGCTCACCCAGTGCTCGTCGAGCAAGTAAATGCTGACAGTATCCAAATCGAAGTGGAAGGTGCGCGGGCCCAAAAACTCACCCGAAAAGGGAATGTGGCTTTGTTGTCTGCGGCTGGCGCGATCGGTAAAGAAAAAGTCGGCGTCAAACTGGTCTTGCTGTGCTTTGAGGCGCAGATCGAGGTGTTCAAAATGCAGGCTGTCGGTAAAGGGCAACGCTTCTGCTTCGGCCCCTGCCACCAAAATCCCGTTGTTGTTTTCGGCGTCTAAGGTGAAATTTTTGAACCGCAGGCCTCCTGTGCGCAGCTCGGGAATTTGTGTGTTGATTTGAAAGAACATCCGCTGAGAATCGTAACTGCCGTTAAAAGTGGCGCCCTCATCCATTCCGAGGGTGGGCAAAAGCCAGTCGCTCACCATGGCGAAATCCTTCACCACAACGGAATAGTCAAAACGCTGTTCGGCTACCTCCCAAGGGGTATCGCGGTTTTCAAAAAGGGCGGGTAGTGCCGAGTGCACCACCGAGAGGAAGCTGTTGGCCAGGGTCTGCACCTGAAATTTGCCCACAATTTCGGCATCTGCCACAGCCGACTCCAGCAAGACCCTTCCGCGTTCATCCTCACGCGCAGAGGAAAGCCACACATCACCGAGGTCAAATTCGTGTTCGTCGTCTTCCTGACCGATGCAAAGCAGCGTTGAAAGTGCTGTGGCTTCTCCCTTGAACTGGTTCACGTTCACGGCCTGAATTCCTACTTCCAAACGCGTGGTAAGGCTCGAGTACTGTTTGATTGGTAGCAAATTCAGCGCGCCAAAGTCCATGTGGAAGATGTTGCTCACGAAATCCAGTTGGGCGGTATCTGCGCGGAGGTCAATCAGCCCGTCGAAATCGAGGCTGATATTTCGGTCGTTGATGCTCATTTTTCCGTTAAAGAGATTGCGCTCAAGCTGTGCACCGAGCGAGATATCCTCGTAGGAGTAATCCCTGAAAACGAGCTGGTCGATTTTTCCGCGCACCTCGGCGTTTACATTATCGAGCGAAAATCCACTTCCTTTTACTTGCACGTTTGCAGCTACCCTGCCCAAATCTTCCACTCCGAAGAAGCGACCAAAATCAAACTGGTCGCTCACCAGCAAGCCCGAATAAGCCGATTCGTTGGTGGTTTCCGATTGCTCAATTCCGAGGTCGAGCCCCAGGTTTCCGATGTCGGTTCTGAGGTTTCCGAAAGCCACAAAGCTGTTGAAGAACCCTGTAAACTGCCCGTTGAAACCCATCGTTCCCAATGTTTTAAACTCGTCCGGCACGGTGAGGTATCGCATCTCTTTAAATGGCGGAATCTGAATTTGCT
>SKUL01000327.1 GCA_007129985.1 Flavobacteriales bacterium | reverse complement strand
TACAAAGGTTTTTCGGGTCATTTTGCTTATCCCAACCTTTTTCTGCATCTTTGAGCAAACCAAGGCTTTGGGCCACTTAACCCGTAAAATGACGGGGGTTGTGGGACAAGCTGACGTTGGCGCGCATTCAATCGAACTAAATTTACGACATGAAGAAAGAATTGATAACTGAATTATTTGAAAGATTTGAAGATGCCTGCTACGATCTTGGCGGACTCGAATGTTGGAGTGGGAGAGAGCTCCAAGAAATTTTAGGTTATTCCGATTGGAGAAATTTTACCAATACAATTCAAAAAGCGGTTAAGTCTTGTGAGAACTCAGGAGAAAAAGAATCCGATCATTTCGTTGGTGTCACCAAATTGATAGAAATTGGAAAAGGTGGCCCCTCAAAAAATACCTCCGCTTCAGCGGTTCTTAATCCTGTAAGCTCTGCTTACCCCCAACTCATCCCCGTCAGAAACAAGACTCACGGCGCTAGCCTTTTCCAACGGTCATTACGCTGCTAGTTTGCTTAACCCTGACTTGTCAAATCCCAATGCTTCTGCTGTGGTTAGGGATTTACATCCAAATACGTCTCCAGTTTTTGTGGTCGCACTGTCGCAAAACTTGCCCAGAAGGCATCGTCTTTAAAGCGCGCCTGTTTGGTCATGGATTCATTTTTATTCATGCGGTGAGATTTCTCAATCGGAGTCACAGAACTTGTTTTGAGTTGTTGTACCACGTAGGTTTGCTCGATATCGAAATCAGCGTGTTCGTTTTTCTTCCACATGTATTTTTTGGTTAGCGCAATTTGAATGTCGCGCTGCACATGGTTTACGTGCCACCTGCCGTTTTGCTCGCGGTAGTGCATCATGGATTGAAACCCCAAGTCCGGAGAAAGCTCTTTCTCCTCGATGCATGTGGTGCGGCGCTCACCGCATTTTTCCTGTTTTTTGTGCTGAGGCCTTTTTACGGGTACTTCGGTATGCCCACACATGTGCTGGCAATTTTGGCGGCCATAGCACTGGGGTTTCTGGTGTTTTCGGGCGTTTGCTTTCTGCGTCTCAAAAAGAATTTGACACCCTTTTTAAGAGCCATCAGTTTTGGAAACGCTTTGTATTGTGTGCTGACTGCCATTTTAGTGTTCGTCTTTTTTGATAGCCTCACAACGCTGGGTGTTGCGTACTTCACCGCAGAGATTGCGCTGATTGTGATACTTGTGTACATCGAACTGCGGGTTGCAGCAGCCTTAAGCCAAGAGCTTCCGGGGTCGGAGGAAACAGGTTAATTGCCTTCCGGAGGGGTTTTGGCAACACTACTGCCGCTCTGCAACTGCTCATTACTGCGTTTTTTTGCACTTTTGTTCGCAAAGGCAAACACTGTGAAGCCAATATTGAATATCATATGTGCTACAAAGTGCCGCCGAGTTTTTGCAACAGAAGCCGTCCGGATGAAGATGACCATGGTTCTTATTTTAGTGTGTGTGTCAGGGCTCTGGACGGGCGCCAGGGCCGACGCGGGTGAGCAGCACACGGCGCAAGACTCTCTGTACGCAACGTGGAAAGATTCCCGCCAAACGGATTCTGTTCGCGTCCAAGCCTTCAAGACCTACATCTGGGATGGTTATCTTTTCTCAAACCCCGACAGCGCGATTGTTTTGGCGGAAGAGATGCGCCGTTTTGGCGAAGAACAAAATTATCCGATTGCAGAATATCAGTCCTATACACTGCTATCCATCGCGCACAATTTCCTCGGAAATAACGCTTTATCAAGGGACTACATTCGAAAATCGCTTGCCGGCAACGAAGCCATCGGAAACCTTCCGGGCATTTCTGAATGTGAAATTGTAATCGGCGTCGCTTACGACGAACAAGGCAATCATCCACGCGCCCTCGAACACTATCACAAGGCCCTGTCCATTGACGAAAAAATTGGAAACAAAGAGGGTATGGCGATGAGTATTAATAACATAGGCAACATCTATCGTATGCAAGGCGAGTACTCCGATGCGTTGGAATACTACGAAAGGGCCCTGGCCATAGACGAAGAACTCGGTGTGAAGCAAGGCATCGCTGTAGAGTTGGTGAATATTGGCGGCATCCTGAACTCCAAGGGAGATACCACCAGCGCGTTGGAGCATTTCGAAAGGGCTCTGGCGCTGTATGAAGAAATCGGAGACAAGGAGGGTAAGGCGTCTGTAATTAAAACGATTGCGGGTATTTATCATTATAATGGCCAAGATGCGCGCGCTTTGGCTTATTACGAAGAGGCCTTGAAGATTTACGAAGAGATTGGTTACGTTCGGGGGCTCGCTGAAACCCTGGAGTCCATCGGACGATACTACCTGAATCAAGGCGAAACACATCGCGCACTGGAATACTGCCAAACGAGCCTGGCGTATGCTGAAGAGGTAGCTTCGCTTCAGGTGCAGGAAAATGCCTGTAAGTGTCTTTATGTCGCGCACAAGACCTTGGGAGACAATGGTAAAGCATTAAAATACCACGAACAGATGATTGCGGCAAGGGACCGCTTGTACAACGAGGAGAACACCAAAAAGCTCACCCAGCTTCAAATGCAGTACGACTTCGACAAAAAAGAAGCCGCCACACAGGCCGAGCAAGAGAAGAAAGACGCCATTGCCAGACAGGAACTGAAGCGTCAAAAGCTGGTTCGAAATGGGTTTATGGGTGGCTTTGCCGTGGTGCTGCTCTTTGCCGGAGTATTTCTTGTACAACGCAACAGAATTGGCAAGGAAAGGCAGCGCAGCGAAAAACTTCTGCTTAACATCCTCCCGGAAGAAACCGCACAAGAGCTCAAGAAAAAAGGCCATGCGGATGCCCAACTTTTCGAAGAGGTGACAGTGCTGTTTACAGATTTTAAAGGTTTTACGGCTATGAGTGAAAAGCTGTCGCCGGAGGAACTTGTCAAAGACCTCCACCTGTGCTTCTCTTTGTTCGATCAGATTTGCGAAAAGTACGGTATAGAGAAAATCAAAACCATAGGCGATGCTTACATGGCCGCCGGTGGCTTGCCCACGCCCAACAGCACCCATGCTCAGGATGTGGTGAGTGCTGCCCTCGAAATGGCGAAGGTTGTTGAAGATGGAAAAACAAAGAAGATTGTGCAGGGTCTTCCGTTTTTTGAAGTGCGTGTAGGTGTGCACACGGGTCCGGTGGTAGCGGGCATCGTAGGAATCAAAAAATTCCAGTACGACATTTGGGGCGACACCGTGAACACCGCCAGCCGAATGGAGAGCAGTGGTAAAGTGGGCAGGGTAAACATAAGCCAAACCACGTACGACCTACTGAAAGAGAACCCTCAATATGCCTTCGAAAGTCGCGGTAAAATCAAAGCCAAAGGCAAGGGCGAAATAGAGATGTTCTTCGTGTCAAAAGCGTAGTTGAACATGAAAAGTGCCTCGCGGCACTTTGATAAAGAATCAATAACACCCCTCATCCAATTTCACTCCGTAACCACCCCCTTCCTCGCGGAAATACCCTTCAATAGCTCGGTGATACTTGCGTAGGCTTTTGTGTCGTCCGGGATAAGCTGTGCGTAGCGTGTAAGTACGGCCTGTACCACGACATCGCGCTGGTCGTTGTAGGTGAGTTTAATGGGTTTGGCGTGGCGCGCCCAGTGGGCAATATCGTTGGCTGCATCAGGGTGCAGCGCGTTCATGGTGTGTACACCAATGGACTCCAGAAAACCAGCGTTGTGTTGCTGTTCATATTGCTTTTTCATGGGGATGATCAGCATCTTTTTACCGAGGTGCAGGGCCTCGGAGGTAGTGCCAAAGCCCGCGTTGCACACCATTCCTCGGCAGTTAGCCATATCTGCCACAAAACCCGACTCCTGCAGAGGGTGAATGGAAATGTGTCCGTAGTGTTCGGTGCGGGTGGCCCGTTTGGAGTACACCACCCATTTCAGTCCGCGTACCTGCCGCAAGGTGCGGATGATTTGCAAATCGCTGTAAGAGGGCAGGTACACCAAAAAATGCTCGCCGCGCCCTACTGGTGCATTGCGAACCCT
>SKUL01000114.1 GCA_007129985.1 Flavobacteriales bacterium | reverse complement strand
GTGGTGAAAAAACACGACCTCTTTTTGTTTGCCGACGAGGTGTACCGCGAGTTTTGCTACGACGGTGCCACTCCCTTTTCGGTGATGAACCTCGAAGGCATTGAAGACAACGTGGTGCTGATTGATTCGGTTTCCAAACGGTACTCCATGTGCGGTGTGCGCATCGGCGCCCTGATTACCCGCAACAAAGACATTTACAACACCGCCCTTAAGTTTGGTCAGGCGCGATTGAGCCCACCCTCCCTAGGTCAGGTGGCCGGTGAAGCCGCGCTCGAAACCCCACACGCCTATTTCCGCGATGTGATTGAAGAATACGTGGCCCGCCGCGACGTGCTGGTGGATGGCCTCAACAAGATTGAAGGCGTGATGTGTCCGCGTCCGGGAGGCGCTTTTTACACCATTGCGCGCTTACCCATTGACGACTGCGACCGCTTTTGCCAGTGGATGCTGGAGTCTTTTGAGCTCGACAACCAAACCGTGATGATGGCGCCCGCCACCGGATTTTACGCCACGCCCGGATTGGGCAAACAGGAGGTTCGCCTGGCCTATGTGCTCAACATCGGTTCTCTGCGCGAGGCGGTGCGCTGTCTCAACGCGGCACTGAAGGTCTATCCCGGTCGCACGGTAGCTAAAACAGAACTCACCAACGGCTAAAAACCCTTTTCATGCAAGAACTATCTGCACTACTCAATCAACTCGAAGAATCTGCAACCCTCGCCATGGCCCGCCGCAGTCGCGAAATGGCCGAACAAGGCATTGACGTGATTTCGCTCAGCCTCGGTGAACCCGATTTTAACGTGCCCGACTTCATCAAGGAGGCCGCCAAAGAGGGGGTTGACAAGAATTTCTCGAAATACCCGCCGGTAAACGGCTACCTCGATTTGCGGATGTCCATCGCGCACAAATTCAAGCGCGACAACGGCCTGAACTACGCCGCGGACCAGATTGTGGTATCCAACGGCGCCAAGCAGAGCATTGCCAACGCTTGCCTGAGCCTCATCAATCCCGGCCAGGAAGTGGTTCTACCCGCCCCCTACTGGGTAAGCTATTCCGAAATCGTAAAAATGGCCGGTGGTGTTCCGGTGGTTATTCCCACCACCATTGAGCAGGATTTTAAAATCACGCCTGAGCAACTGGAGGCCGCCATCACGCCCAAAACCAAGCTTATCATTTTCAGTTCGCCCTGCAATCCGTCGGGCAGCGTGTTTACCCACGATGAGCTCAAAGCCTTGTCGCACGTGGTGGCGCGTCACGACAATCTCTACGTTATCAGCGACGAGATTTACGAACACATCAATTACACCGGTCAGCATTTCAGCATGGCCGCCCTGCCCGGAATGGCCGAGCGCGTGATTACGGTAAACGGCGTGTCGAAAGCCTTTGCCATGACCGGATACCGCATTGGTTACCTCGGAGCGCCCACCTGGATTGCCAAGGCTTGCACCAAGGTTCAGGGGCAGTTCACCTCCGCGCCCAGCAGCATTGCCCAGCGCGCAGCCAAAGCCGCTGTGGACGCCGACCCTGCGGAAATTGCCTTTATGCGCGATGCTTTTTTGAAACGTCGCGATCTCGTGGTCTCACTGCTGTCTGAAATTTCAGGATTGAAGGTAAACCAACCACCCGGAGCGTTTTATGTGCTTCCGGATGTAACAGCCCTTTTTGGGAAAAGCGCCGGTGAATGGACCATCAACTCTGCCGACGACCTCTGTGAATATATCCTCGACAAAGCCCATGTTGCGCTTGTGTCAGGTGGTGCTTTCGGCGCTCCCGATTGCGTACGGATTTCCTACGCATCTTCCGAAGAAACCCTCCGTAATGCCATACAACGAATGTCTCAAGCCATCGCTGAACTCAACTAAGCATGCTCACCCCACAGCTACCCGAAATTTTTGAGCGATTCCGCACCCTGCGCGTAGTGGTGTTGGGTGATGTAATGATTGACAACTACTTGTGGGGCGATGTAAAACGTATTTCGCCCGAAGCACCCGTGCCGGTGGTGTCGGTTACCCAAACCGAAAACAGACTGGGCGGCGCGGCCAATGTGGCGCTCAATGTGGCGGCCCTCGGCGCCGAAGTACACGTATGTGCAGTGGTTGGCAACGACGACAAGGCCGTGCTGTTGGAAGAGTGTTTTGCAAAAAGCGGATTGGAAGCAGGAGCACTCGTTCGCTCTGACGAACGCCCCACCACGGTAAAGACGCGCATCATCAGCGACGGGCAACATCTGCTTCGCGTTGACCAGGAAAACACCCATCTGCTAAGCGACGACGAAAGTGTTAAGCTGCTGGCACGACTGGAGCAATTGCTCAACGATGTGAAGCCCCACGTCCTCATCATGCAGGACTATAACAAGGGCGTTCTCACCGAAAAAGTGATTGAAAGTGCCACAGAAATGTGTCGTATGCGAGAAATCCCTACGGCCGTTGACCCCAAAAAAGACCAGTTTCTGAGCTACCGGGGCGTGGACCTCTTCAAGCCCAACCTCAAGGAATTGCGCGAAGGATTGAACCTGGCTCTCGATACCGACTTCGAGGTTTCGCTCCAAAACGCCATGAGCGCGCTACACGAAAAGCTCGGAAACCGCATTTCGCTGGTTACCCTTTCGGAGCGGGGTGTGGCCATTACCGACAACGAACGCTTTGAGCACCTGCCCGCGCACGACCGAAAAATCATTGATGTATCGGGGGCGGGCGATACCGTAATCAGCGTGGCAGCACTTTGCCTCGCTCTGAATCTCGACCTGAGAATCATTGCTGCGTTGAGCAACCTTGCCGGCGGTCTCGTGTGCGAACAGGTGGGCGTTGTGCCCATCGACGCTGACCACCTTTACAACGAAGCCTGCCTATTGCACCCCGCACGCTGAACCTCAACCCTAAAAAGCTGTTAAGCACACATGACCTCATCCACGGAACAAACCGTAAAACCTTACCGCCCCGACGGAAGCAAAAAAGAGCAGGTGGCTACCATGTTCAACAACATCGCCCACCGCTACGATTTTCTGAATCACTTCTTCTCGATGGGCATTGACATCCTTTGGCGACGAAAAGCCATCGCACTGCTCAAAAAAGCACAGCCCAAAAAGGTGCTTGACATTGCCACCGGAACCGGAGATTTTGCCTTTGAATCTCTGCGCCTCAACCCCGACAAGGTGGTGGGTGTGGATATTTCGGCCGGAATGATTGAGGTGGGAAAGGAAAAAGTGAAGAAGCGCAAAAAAGACGACCGCATTACCTTGCAAATTGGCGATTCTGAAAACCTGCAGTTTGAAGACGGTTCTTTCGACGCGATTACCGTGGGCTTTGGGGTGCGCAATTTTGAGAACCTGGAACTTGGTTTGGGTGAAATGAGTCGCGTGCTGAAACCCGGCGGTCAGGCGGCCATACTGGAGTTTTCAAAACCCCGAAAATTTCCGATTAAGCAGCTTTACTACTTCTACTTCAGAAGGATGATGCCCTTTATTGGCAAGCTCGTTTCCAAAGACAGCTCGGCCTACACCTACTTGCCCGAATCGGTAATGGCTTTTCCGGAAGGAGAGGATTTCCGGCAAATTGTTTTGAAAACCGGATTTAAGAGTTGCGCCGTGCACCCCGTAACAGGCGGCATTGCCACCATCTACCTCGCAGAAAAATAAACACCTCAGCGCTGCGTTTTTATACCTTTGCATTCCTCAAGCAAAAGATTTGGGCACTTTCAGAACCATACTTATTCTGCTTCTTATAGCTGCTGCGCTACCCGCACACAGCCAGAAACGCAATAAATACAAGCAACTCAACCTTCAGAGTTTCGACGACCGACGTTACCACTTCGGGTTTGCCCTTGGGGTAAACAGTGCAAACAGCTACATCAACCCCAACCTCAACACAGCTTTTTCGGATTCGCTGCTGAGTCTCAGCACAGGTAGCGCGGCAGGATTTAACCTTGGTATTGTTACGCAGCTCAAACTCGTGAACAACCTCGCCTTGCGTTTTGTACCTACGCTAACGTTTCAGGAGCGCTTGCTCAACTACGAGTTCTATTCGT
>SKUL01000168.1 GCA_007129985.1 Flavobacteriales bacterium | reverse complement strand
CACAGCTAACTAGAGCGTGCTTGAAAATCAAGGCAAACACCAACCTTACCAGGGCAAACGCATTTAGAAACTCCATACGGCAGCCGTCAATTTGTTGAAGTGTGTTGTCTTTGTTGTGATATACTTCTTTCCAGTTTCTCGTTCAAGAGGAGTGGAGTGGTTGTTACGTTAAGCAGGATTGTATCTTCACGCGACTTTCAATCTCTTAGCGCTCCTTGCGGTTAAGTCTTTAAACCGCAATTCCGACATGAGTCGGAACGCAAAGAAGGCGCGATGGGCGCAAGGGATACTTAAAATTCAGAATCTCATTTCATACTCATCAAGCATAATCAATATTAAATGCGTTTGCCCTGATCCATGCTCGGAGTTGCCAAATTCGACCTGCTCAGTGTTGCCCGCTATACCTGAAGTTCGGCGTAGCGTTCCGCTACCCCGCAGCGCAATGCATTATCGGGTTGCAGCCGCGGTTTTCTTTGCCGAAGTTGATTTAGACTTGTGAATGTGTTGTTTATAAAACAGCTTTTTTGAATCCCGGTATTTCGAAACCATGCCGATTTTACTCAACACGTAAATATACACCCACGCCAGATCGAGCTGGTAAGGCAAAAACCCCGACCGTGCGCTGCCCGGATAAAGATGATGATTGTTGTGCCACTCACCCGACAAGTAACCCGGCCTCCATTGGTTTACCGACAGGTTGGTGCGGTCAAAATCCACACCGTCCACATGCTTGTCTTCTCCATGACCGTGCCCCGTGTAATTAAATGCCCTTACGCCCACAACCCAAAGCATCGCCCCACTGAAAAGCGCAAGTGCAAGTCCGTGCCCACCTATCAGGAAAAACGCGCCATACCAGAATGACCAATTAAGCAACCAAAGGCCGAGCGTGTAATACGGGTTGGCAATGGAACCCCACTTTTGATATTGTTTGTACGAGTTGGTGACTACTCCCGTATGGCTGATCATTCCCGCCACTTTGTGGTAATCTTTATCGCTCAGTGTTTTAGAAACCCCCTGGTGATTGGTGTCGGCAAAAAAGCAGTACATCAACCCCAGCCTCGAATTGTAAGGATCATAAGCTTCGTCAGACTTGGCGTGGTGTACATGATGCGACAAGGTGTACATCTCTTCAGGAATAAGCTTTACCACCAGGTTCTGCGTAATAAACCGCCAGATAGGGTGGCTGAATTCATAGGCCTTGTGCGTGGCGTAGCGGTGATACCAGATGGTGCCGTGTGTGCTCATAATCAGCATGCCATAAACAAACAATGCCAACACGAGCCACCATGAAAAAAAGTTGGTTAAAAAAATCACAAACATGGGCATGATGCACAACACCCAGAACCAACCTATGGCCGAAATCCAATTCCTTTTGGATTTGACCACATTAATTCGCGAAAAAAACTCTGACAAAATCTCTCTCCGGGTAGGCTTATATGCCTTTCCTTGTTCGTCTGTCCAGCCGTAAGAGGGCGACTGTAGTACTTCTTCTATAAACGTCATCTGTTTTCCTTTGCTTACTCACCATCAGCTTCATCGCGAAACAGATAACTTTCAATTTTCTAAAGGTACGGCTATTAATTGATTCTCAGAAAATTTCTACGCGCAATAAGCCATTCACTACACTCCCTGTACGCACATGTGTATGCCTAAGACATGGATGTCAGCAAAATACCGTATGCATTCCCCCACCTAGCGCAAGCCTGCCAGCCGCACGCAGGCGTCCGCTTGTGCTCCTCATTTGTGCTTGAACCCTGAAGTTCGGCGTAGCGTCCCGCCACGCCCCAGCACACACGGCCTCCGGCTTTAAAGTTACCCCTCTGGCGCAAGCCACAAGTAAGGAAGAATCCCGGTGAACCATATTGAGCTCACAAGCGAGGAGCAAACTTTCGTATATTTCACGCTCAGTGCTGTATCACGAAACTTTTATGGGTCAGAAAGAGATATCTATAGCGCCAATAGTACATCGAGGGGAGCCTAGGTTAAAGTTGGAATTCCCATACAATCAATCGTTTTCGGGTTTACTTAAAGAAAAGCTCGCAGCTCGATGGAGCCAAACTCTAAAAGCCTGGCATGTTGCCGACTCAGCAGAGAACAAAGCCAAGCTAAAGCAACTCATGTCGGAAGAAGGATATGTGGAGAGATTACGCGGTATGGATGAGAAAATACCGAAAAATTATGGTGATTATCAGCAAGATTCAGCACCTGTCTATTCGGAGGCGCAGGCTGATAGAGACTTGTCCGCAGCCGATGTTGTCATAGAGGTGCTGGGCAACAAGATATTACTCAAGATGCCAAAGCAGGAAGCGGATGTACAATTTGTACGGAAGATTCGCTATGCCCGATGGAACAAGCAACACTATGTATGGGAAATCCCCAACTATCCGGGCAATCTGGACTTGCTCAAGGCACATTTTGCGGAAAGGCTGGAGCGTATTACTGAGCATCGTATGCATGAGGTCTTAATTGCCACAGGAGAGCGGCTTGAGAGGCAGCTAAACGAAGTGCTTGTGGGGCGCGGCTACGAGGGAAGAATGCGGGTTATGTTCGGATATCATACAGGCATGATGAATGCGGTTAAAGCTTTGCCTCTTGCCAAATGGAACAGCAAAAACAAGTGGTGGAGTTTGCCTGATACAGATGAACTGGTGGCCGAAGTAGAAAAAGCGGCCGCTGCAAATGGCCTGGCCTTCAGGCTTCACACCAACAAGGCAGAGCGCAAAGTGAAACCCCCTGTGATGCCCGGTAGGCCGGATTTGGTAAGGTCGTGCCCTGAGGAAATGGTGTTGAAACTAAAGGAATTGCGTTATAGCGAAAACACCATTCGCACCTATTGTGAGGCGTTTCACAAGTTCATTAATTACTATCCGCATGATGAGATTAATGAGATTAGTGAACGCCAGATTATAGCCTATCTGCGGCATTTGGTGATGGAACGCGAAGTGAGTATCTCAGTTCAAAATCAGGCAATCAATGCGATCAAATTTTACTATGAAAAGGTTTTGGGCGGATCTCGTAAGACCTATTATATCGAGCGACCCCGCAAAGAAAAAACGCTTCCGGTAGTGTTGAGCCAGGATGAGGTTGCTGCCATCATCAATTCATGTGACAACCTTAAACACAAGGCTTTAATTATGATTGCCTATAGCGGTGGGCTTCGGGTAAGTGAGGTGATTGCGCTTAAGCAGGAAGATATTGACATTCAGCGTATGCGGATACGCATAGAGCAATCCAAGGGCAAAAAAGACCGCTATACCTTGTTGTCAAAGCGGTGTGTGGATGTCTTGCAATCCTACTACGCTACATACAAGCCCCAGCAATTTGTATTCAATGGGCAGGGCACAGCTCAGTACACCGCGCGCAGTGCTCAGGCAGTGCTCAAAACAGCGGCACAAAAGGCGGGTATCGTCAAGAAAATCAGCTTTCATACATTGCGGCACAGCTTTGCCACACACCTGCTGGAAGCAGGTACCGACCTGCGCTATATTCAGAATCTGTTGGGTCATGAACGTAGCCGCACTACCGAAATCTACACCCACATCACTCAAAAGGGTTTTGAGAAGATTGTTTCACCGCTTGATGATTTGGCAGTCTGAAAATTTGGTATATCTTTGAACCAACGACGTGTATAAACGATGGTATCTTTCAGACATATGGGAAATATCCGCAAGTTTGGATGGAAAGTTGCGGATAGACCGACGTTGGGGCACATGCTAAAAAAGACAACGGACACATTGACAATGACGAGTAATGACAGACATATCACGACACAGACCGACTTTACCACCGGACTAACTCGACTTGACCAACAGTGCAACCGGAAAAAAACAACTGACAAGAATGAAAGAATAAAAAGCCCTCGCCTCGCATTTTTGAAAATTTCTGCAATCGCACATTGCACACATTTGCAAAGCCGCACAAGCCAAAACTTGTCAAAGAGTATGGCTGCCCCAACGCACGGACGAAAAAAAACCACGGGCATACAACATTGTATAAAAACAATAGCGGCTGAAGTGGTAAATT
>SKUL01000310.1 GCA_007129985.1 Flavobacteriales bacterium | reverse complement strand
TTAGCTTTGACCTGAAATGCGCCCAACGAGCCATTTCTCGATTTCCACCACCACAAAAACCAAAAATCCGGCAGCCGTTGGATAGAGCCACTCCTTGAGACCAACCGCTACCGTTCCGAAAAAGGTGTTCATCACGGGCAGGTACACAAATCCCACTTGCAGCAAGAGCAGAATGGCTGCAGCTACAAAGGCCGCTCTGTTGGTGAAAAAGCCCTTGCCAAAAGCCGGGGTGCGGATTTGCCGGCAAGCAAAAAGGTAAAACACCTGGCAAGCCACGAGGGTATTCACCGCTACGGTGCGCGCGGCTTCTTCAGACAAACCGAAGCCTTTCATGTATTTGAACATCCACATCGAGAGGACACCAATCAAAATCGACACGTAAAGAATCCTCCAGCCGTACACGCCCCCCAGCAGTTTATCGCCGCGACCTCTGGGTGGTCGTTCCATGGTGCCTTCTTCCATCGGCTCAAACGAAAGCGCCAATGCCAGCGTAACGGCCGTCACCATGTTTACCCACAGAATCTGCACGGGCAAAATGGGCATTACCGTGCCGAGCAACACCGCAGCCATCAGCACAAAGGCCTCTCCACCGTTGGTGGGAAGAATAAAAATCAGTGCTTTGCGGATGTTGTCGTACACCGTGCGGCCCTCCTCTACTGCGTGTACGATGGAGGTAAAATTGTCGTCGGCCAGCACCATTTCTGAGGCGTCTTTGGATACCTCCGTTCCCTTGATGCCCATGGCCACGCCGATGTTGGCTTTTTTCAGCGCGGGGGCATCGTTCACCCCGTCGCCAGTCATGGCCACCAGCAGGTTGCGCGCTTGCAGGGCTTTCACCAGTCGCAGTTTGTGCTCCGGACTGGTACGCGCGTACACGTCGTATTCTTCGGCAATTTCAACCAGTTTTTCGTCTGAAATCTGCTCAAGCTCCGCCCCGGTCATGGCTTTTTCGCCGTCGCCAATTCCCAGCTCCTTTCCGATGGAAAGCGCTGTTGCTGCGTGGTCGCCGGTAATCATTTTCACGCGAATGCCCGCCTCGCGGCATTCAGTAATGGCATCCACCACCTCCGGGCGGGGCGGGTCCACAATTCCAATCAGCCCAAGAAAAATGGCGTCCTTTAAATGACTCCTCTTCAGGCTGGAGCCCCCTTCGCCAAAGGGCAAAAACGCTGCGCCAAGCACCCGCATTCCGCGTGAAGCGATTTTTTCAACCTTTTGCTCCCAGAACTTTTCATCGAGGTTTTTTTCGCCGTCGCCGTGCAGTTGGCGCTTGCAAAGCTCAAGCAATCGGTCGGGTGCGCCGGTGATGCAAATCACTTTGCCGTCGTCCATTTGGTTCAGCGTGGCCATGTACTTGTAGTCCGAATCAAAGGGAATGCTATCCAATCTTTCGGGGTCAAAATCCTGCATGCCGCCCTTGTAGCTCAAGGCGAGCAGGGCGCCTTCGGTGGGCGTTCCGGTGAGTTGCCAACCCTTGGGGTCCTCGTTGATTTCGGAGTTGTTGCTGGAGCGAAGGGTTTGCAAGAGCCGCTTGAGGACGGTCTCGTTTGAGGGGTCCACCTGGCTGTTGTCGTGCTTGATGCTGCCCTTGGGTTCGTAGCCCACGCCCTCCACGTCGTAGGTTTTGTCGGCGGTGACCACCATCCGGGCGGTCATCTCGTTGCGGGTCAGGGTTCCGGTTTTGTCGGAGCAAATCACGTTTACCGCACCCAGCGTTTCCACCGAAGGCAGGCGGCGAATAATGGCATTTCTCCGCGCCATGCGCTGCACACCGATAGCCAGTGTAATGGTCATGATGGCGGGAAGTCCTTCGGGAATGGCAGCCACAATCAGCCCGATGGTAATGAGAAACAACTCGTTGATGTCGTAATCGCGGAAAAACCACGCGAACGCAAAAAACAGGGCGGTAGCTCCCAGAATAATCACCGACAGCCATTTGCCAAAGGCTTCAATTTTTTGCAGCAAGGGTGTGGTGATGGGCTGCACTTCTGACATCATTTGGTTGATTTTGCCCAGTTCAGTTTGGGTACCGGTGGCCACCACCACGCCCCGGGCTTCACCAAAGGTCAGGGAGGTGCCTGAAAAGAGCAGTGAGAGGCGGTCGCCGGCAATGGCATCCTCACTCACGTGCTCCACCTGCTTGGTTACAGTGGCAGATTCGCCGGTGAGGGGAGATTCTTCCACGCGCACGTCACGCGCCTGAATGATGCGCAGGTCTGCCGGCACCTTGTCGCCAGGCTTCAGCACTATAATATCTCCGGGCACCAGCAACTCGGCATCAATAGTGGATTTATGTCCGTCTCGCAGCACCACGGCTTTCAGCGAAAGCATGTTGCGGATACCTTCAAGCGCTCTTTCTGCCCGTCCTTCCTGAATAAATCCGATTACCGCATTGATGACCACCACGGCTGCAATTACCACGGTGTCAATCCAGTGATCCATCAGCGCAGCAATCACCGCTGCCACTATCAACACATAAATCAGTACGTTGTGAAATTGCAGCAACAACCTCATGTACCACGTGCGTTGTTTGGCGGCGGGCAACTCGTTGAGGCCATACTTTTTCCGGCGCTCTTCGCATTCTGACTCACTCAATCCCTGTGATGCACTACTGTTCAATACCTTCAGCACTTCATCGTGCGACATAGCGTGCCAGGGCTGCGATTTTTCGGTAGTAGTGCTCATGATAAAGTGTTGCGAAAGCAAAGATAATAGGCGGGGTCAATCTGAGCGCAGCCAAATTTTTATCTTTGCCGGCCGTGTCAGCATCCAGCCATATTCACCCCATTTTTAGCCGCATGATTTCGCGTGAGCGGAAGGAGCAATTGCTCGGTCACCGTGGTTTGGCCATTTGGATGACAGGACTATCGGGCTCCGGGAAAAGCACGATGGGCTTGTTGCTTGAGGAAATGCTTCATGGCGAAGGGGTTGTAACGCGCTTACTGGATGGCGACAACGTGCGCACGGGCATCAACAACAACCTCGGGTTTTCGGATGCTGATCGCACCGAAAATATTCGCCGCATTGCCGAAGTGAACCGCCTTTTTACCGACTGCGGAATTGTGGTGATCAATTGTTTTGTGAGTCCCACGCGCGCCATTCGCGAGCAGGCCCGCAGCATCATCGGCAGTGACTTTGTGGAGGTGTTTGTAGATGCTCCGCTCGAAGTGTGCGAGCAGCGCGACGTAAAAGGCTTGTACCAAAAAGCAAGGGCCGGCGAAATCAAGCAGTTTACCGGTATTGACGCGCCTTTTGAGGCCCCTGAAATGCCGGAGGTGCATCTGCCAACCGCCAACGAAAGCCCCGAACAATCGGCAGAGCGCTTGTTTGAGCATATCATTGAACGAATTCAACTTCCTTCCAACGCATGAAATCCTATCGCTTAACACATATTGAAGAGCTTGAAGCCGAGGCAATGTTCGTCCTCCGCGAGGTGGCCGCGCAGTTCGAAAACCCCGTGATGCTTTTCTCCGGCGGAAAAGACTCCATCATTATGTTTCACCTTGCGCGAAAGGCCTTCTGGCCTGCCAAAATTCCTTTTCCGCTGCTGCACGTAGATACAGGCCACAACTTTGATGAAACCATTGCTTTTCGCGATGCGCTCGTTGAGAAATACGGAGTAGATTTAATGGTAGGCTATGTACAGGAGTCTATTGACCGGGGTTTGGTGGTGGAAGAGAAAGGCATCAATGCCAGTCGCAATGCCCTGCAAACCGTTACCTTGCTCAATGCTCTGGAAACGCACAAGTTTGACGCAGCCATGGGAGGCGGTCGGCGCGATGAGGAGAAAGCCCGCGCCAAGGAGCGATTCTTTTCGCACCGCGATGAATTTGGCCAATGGGACCCCAAAAACCAGCGACCCGAGTTGTGGAACCTCTTCAACGGTCGTAAGCACATAGGAGAGCATTTTCGCGTGTTTCCTATCAGCAACTGGACTGAGCTGGATGTGTGGCAGTACATCCTTCACCGCGAAATTGAAATACCCTCGCTGTACCTTGCCCATGAGCGGGAGTGCTTTGAGCGCGA
>SKUL01000141.1 GCA_007129985.1 Flavobacteriales bacterium | reverse complement strand
CATCGCGGTCTACATTGTAGTGCTGCTCCAGGTATCGTCCGTCTTGTCGCTCACGCAAATTGTGAATACCCCAATATTCGCCGTTCAAGTAAACCACAGTAGGCTTGCTGCTTTGGTAGCCCACATTCATATCCTTGATGAGGTAATGACAGAGGTCGTCCTTGAAAAGTGTGCGCGTCCAGTCGCCCATCGACATCCTTAGAATCAAACGCTTGTAACGGTCAAGCTCGCGGTCCTTAAAGAAAGGATAATCGAACCATGACGTTCCGTACTCGCTGCGGGCGTAGAGTCTCAATGACTTTTGAGGCCCCTCGCGTGTGCCACCTCCATGAATCCGCAATCCTCCATCCTGCTCGAAGTATGAGCTACCCGAAGAATCAACAAAAGCCAAATGCACAGGTCGCTCCCACTCCGCTCCACGCTGCCTGAAATTCTCGTTATTGCCCAGTACGTACAGGCCCTCATCATCATCAAACAAGAAACCGGATTCGGTGGTGACGGCAACTACATCCACTTCGTGCCAACTCGCAGGTTGCTCTTCATCTATCCAATAATTAGCAGTAGCCACAGCGCTCACACGGCAACCTTGCCAAAAAGCAGCCGCCCGAAGCACATTAGATTTCCGCACAAAACCAACAGGCTCGTTCCAGTTGCCCTCATTCTCTGTAGTGGGAATCAGCGAGAAGACGTTTTCGTCAGCATTCCTTTTCTGCATCTGAAGCGGCTCGTTGTAGAGTAGCGAGGATGTTTCAGGTTCATCACCTGTATTTAGTGTGTAACGAATATCAAAAGCTGCGGGAGCGTTGAGCTCAACTTCTGTTTGACTCGCATAAAAGCCGGTAGGCTTTGAGATAGAAACCTGGCCCTGCGGTGATGAGAAAGGCAGAGATTGAGAATTGTTATTCGTGGCAGCCGGACTGGGTTGCTGGGTATGCTGAAAGCTCCCTGAACCGTCTGGAATTCGGGTAAAAGACCAATTCTGCGGAACACAGGTAGGCGGAATACTGTCGGCAACCTGCCCGTTTTGCTGAAAAAGCCAAAGGCCATCAACAGCATTACGAACCTTAAAGTTTGTGTGTAGCTCTTCTCCTTCGCGCACATCCCTACCTGAAAGACGAATCACCAAAAAACTATCGGGCTCAAGCGTCAGGTTGGGAAACTGCCATCTCGTTAATCCGTGGGGTCTGCGGGAAAGGGCGTATGCCGAGAGCTGTACCGGGCTTCCTGACGCATTGTAAAGCTCCACCCACGCACTGACATCATTGAACTGATCGGGCCAACTTCCATCCTGCGCAAGCATTACTTCGTTGATTCGCAATCCTTGTCCATGTCCAAAGCCGGAAATGAGCAACGCTGCTGTAATGAGCATTGGTGGTAATATGGAACATCTCACTCGCAAATCAGAAAAGGAAGCGAAGTTCAAAAACCAGAAAGTCGTAGTTCAAAGGCTCTTCGAAGCGCTGCCCAAAGGTCGACTCAAACCTGCCCCGCGCCCATTGGTGTCTGAACGACAAACCAAAGAGCAGGTCGTGCTTTCCGAGCTGAAAACGTCGTCCCATCCCCACCTGAAACATGGGGCCTCCGCGAAGCTCGTAGTCCTCAAGTACATCGAAACCACTTCCACCACTGATGGAATAACCCGCATTCATTAAAAAGTAGGTGGACGCTTTTTGTGGACGTGTGAACCCCAAAAAGGAAACAAAAAGCGGTAAAAACGTTTCCCCTTGTATCAGGGCATTGGCGCCAAAACCTCCCCCCAGATGCACCGTTTCAGACAGCTTTTTATAGGCCGCAAGCTCCAGACTGAAACCGGGATTGTAAGAAAAGCTCTCATTAAAGAACTGCCCACCAAGTAGATATCCGCCGCTGACTGCAACACGAACCCCAGGTTCAGCGGTGCCCAACGTGTCTTGACCCTCCACTTGGCTAAATAGAGGTGAACAAATGAGAATAAGCAACAACTGCCCTAACAGCACTTTGATGTACCTTTTCATATTCAGGAGAATTGGGCAGTCTGCAAGCAAAGCGAGTTGTCAGACCCCTGCCGGAACCTTGGCCGTCGCCATGTTTTGAGCCGCTGCACGCTCTTTACGCGCTTTTTCTTCGGCTTCTATTCGGGCAAGATCACGCTGCATTTGCTTAACAGTAAGCGTGGAACCATCAGGGCTCCAGCCTGGAGGGCCGAAAATGTACATGAATACTTCTTTCAGATTTTTGGCCTTTTTTACGTCGCTCCAGATATCTGCATACTCATGCGTCAGAATCACAAATGGATTGTACGAGTTGGGAGCATGAATGACACCGTACTCAATTTCCTCGTCTTCGAGCAGCGGTTGGTAGGTTCCGAATATCCTATCGAAAATGTTGAGAAACCCTCCGTGGTTTTTATCCAGATATTTGATGTTCTGAGCGTGATGAACCTGATGCTGCGTGTGCAGATTCATGAAATTTTCAAGAAAGCCCAGCTTGGGAACAAACTTGGTGTGTAGTTGCAGTTGCCAGAGCGCTTCGATTCCCATGCAAATGAGCAGCATTTCAACCGGGAAGCCAAGAGCAGGAATCCACATATAGAAAAAGGGCTTATACAATATGGTAAACCATCCATTGCGGAAACCGGTGCCCAAATTGAATCTATCCGAGCTATGGTGTACAATGTGCGCTGCCCAGAAAATACGAACCTCGTGATTGGCACGGTGAAACCAGTAGTAGGCAAAATCATCCAGGAACTGGCAGGCAAGCCAAACATACCAAGCATAACCAAATGATTGCCAGCCCATAATATTCTGACGAACACCGTCTACCTCCGGGTTAAAGAACTCATACACTCCGGTAAAGAGTACTATCGCCAGCAATACCTTCATAAGCGGCCCCAAAATCACAGCGCCAAAACCCATTGCCGCGCTGGCCAAGGTATCTTTCCACCAATAGACTTTTTTTCCTGAGTGCTCGCTGTAAACGATTTCAAGCGCAATCAATACGATAAAAAGAGGTACCCCGTAAACCAGGGGATTGGTCATGTTCAGTTCCATGCAGTAATCATTAAGGCCACAAAGGTAGGACTTATGCAGGAAAGTCTGAAAAATTGCCCATCATCTAAGCTTTGCAACTTTCGTTACTTATTGAAGTCATGAAGAATGAAACCCTTCATCAGCTTTTGGCGTAAATTTGCCCAACGAAGCACAAAGCTTTTCTTATCTCTGCTGTATGCGCAACCTGAAATACCTCGTTTTCTCCATCTCCGCCCTGCTCATTTCGTTTTCCGGACGAGCTCAGTTCATGGATATCACTGAACAATTGGAATACCTGAATGTCAATCTCGTAAATCCTTCAAACGGTTACGGCAGCGGAATCAGTTGGTACGATTTTAACAACGACGGTTGGGATGACCTGAGCATCGCCGGAGGTTTTGGCCATCCACGCTTCCTTATTAACAACAATGGTGTGCTGGAGGATTCAGGTATTGAGATTTTCAATTTTGGTAATGCCCGCATCAGCGGATTGAATTGGGTGGATTACGATAACGACGGACACCCGGACATATTCATTACCAAACAAAACGGGATGCTTGAGCTCTGGAAAAACGATGGTAACCTCAACTTCACCAATGTTACTGCCCAGGCAGGGATAGAGCAAGCTGTATTTATTTACGCCAACGCAACCTGGGGTGATTACAACCATGATGGCTACCTGGATGTGTTCGTGACCAAGAACTACTCGTTTTTTGACGAAATTGATCTTGATTTCACAAGTATTCTCTACAAAAACAACGGTGACGGCACTTTTACTGACGTTACCGAAGAAGCTGGACTCCTTATGGTTCCCCGACCGGCTCTGCAACCCTGCTTTGTGGATCTCAACAACGACGGATGGGAAGACCTCTTTATAGCAGTCGACCGACTTCCTTACCCCAATGAGCTGTTTATCAACAATCAAGACGGAACCTTTACCCGCGCCACTCAAGGGTCAGGAGTTGACAACTTTTTGGATGCCATGTCAGCCGCCATTGGCGACTACAATCAGGACGGAT
>SKUL01000335.1 GCA_007129985.1 Flavobacteriales bacterium | reverse complement strand
CCATTTGATTTTAGAGGTAGCTAACCATTCTAAAGAATTTACCCCCGCTCCCGCGCGAATCCTTTCGCGTGGGCCAAATTCTGATGTCAGGCATATTCTCCATTGTATGGTTATTCCGCTTACTAGGCTCATCCTGCTAAGATAAGGTTTTTAAGCAAGCCTTGCTCGCCCGCATAATCCATTGCACTGCTGTAAAGGTAGTGATGTGGCTCGTCAACAAAACCGGCTTCAACCGGGTTTTGATGGATGTAATCGATTTTTTCATCTATTACCGCATTGCTCCACAGTTCAATGGGTTTGTTATCATGCCTCCAAAACTGTTGGTGCTTTACGTTGGACGATTGCTTGGCAGCCAAACTGAAACGTTCCAGCATCCATTCCTTTCTGCTCTCACTTGGATGGGCTTTTATCGCTTCAACGATTTTTCTGCTGGTGAATCGCTTCAGGTCACCAAGAACTAACTCCGGTTTTTGATTGTCCCGTGAGCTGAACACCAAATGAACATGATTGGTCATAATGCACCACGCATAGATTTGCATTCCTTTTTTGTTTTGACAAAACCGCAAGCTATCAAGCACGATGTCTCGGTATTCCCGTCTGCTAAAGGCATCTATCCAGTCTGTTACCGCAAAGCTCACGAAATAAACTCCTTTCGGATTGTGGAATTTATGGCTACGGGACATGGGATTGGTGTTACAGGTTTAAAGCATAAAGTTATACAATCCGTTAAACATCAGCATCCCCACGCGAAAGGATTCGCGCGGGAGCGAGGGATAAATTACGGGATAAAAAACGTAAGTGTTTTATGCGATGGGTGTGTCGTAAATCTTGGACTTCTAAACCGCTGAAACCGCTGAAAAAAAGTTGTGTTTTGTTTGCGGATTGAGGAAGGATGTGTTACTCAGTCGTGCTTTTTCACCTTGGTTTTGCCCCTGCAAAGTGATTTCTCCTCTGAAGTGCTTCAGGGCCGGCTATTACGCACTTGATGCCTCAGCACTCCTGTCGACATGACAATAGGGCATGATTGGGGTATGGATGCTCCCTCGCCTAAAGCGCAACGATACAGGCGTTTTACGTGGCTACTGACTTGTTGTGAGGGTGGTAAAGTAAGCCCCATTACTGTATTTGGTTTCTACGTAATTGCCCGAAACAAATGTTAAACACCCTTTGGCACTTCTGTTGCTTGCGAATAACCCGTAACTTTGGTAGTTGGCCGTAAAACATCCCGGCCACATTGACGTTCAAGAACCGTGAAGCAAACAGAAAACAACAGTTACCGCGAGTTGCTCGACAAGCTCGACGCGTTTACCCGAAAGTATTACAAGAACCAGATTATCCGCGGTGTGCTCTACAGCGTGGGGCTGATTCTGGCGGCCTACCTGGTGCTGGCTGTGCTGGAGTATTTCGGAAACTTCACGCCCGTTATCCGGAGCCTTATGTTTTACAGCCTCCTGATCGGCTCGCTCGGGCTGATGGTGCATTACATTGTTTTTCCGTTGATGCGGCTGATGCGTTTGGGAAAGCTCATCTCCCACGAACAAGCCGCGCGCATTATCGGAACGCACTTTACCCACGTGCAGGACAAGCTGCTCAACACCCTGCAGCTCGAATCGCAGCATCGCAGCAACCCCAGCCCGCTGTTGCTGGCCAGTATCGACCAAAAAACCAAAGAACTGCGCCCGGTTCCCTTTACCGACGCCATCAACCTCAGCGAAAACAAGCGCTACCTCAAATATGTGATGCCGCCGTTGATGGTGATGGTGGTGTTGCTCATTGCCGCGCCCAACGTGCTGACCGACTCAACCACGCGCATTGTGCGCCACACCGAGGCCTTTGAGCCGGTTGCGCCCTTTCAGTTTGTGATTCAGAACGAGTCGCTCGAGGCCGCCACACAGGAAGACTTTTTGCTCACGCTGCACATGCAGGGCGATGCCATTCCTGAAAACGTGTACATCGTGGCCAACGAACAGCGCAGCCGCATGAAGAAAGACGGCATCAATCGCCACCAGCACAAATTCCGGTCGGTGCAGGCAGATGTTCCTTTTTGGTTCGAAGCGGGAGGTTTTCGCTCGGAAGTGTATGTGCTAAAAGCCCTGGCCGCGCCCGTTCTGCTCCACTTTTCGGTACAGCTCGAGTACCCCAAATACACCGGTCGGCCGGCCGAAACTTTCCGCAATATGGGCAACATCAACGTGCCCGAAGGAACCATGGTTTCGTGGCAATTTCACACCAAAGATGTGGATGACCTCAGAATGTGGATAAACGGCGAATGGCAGTCGCTGAGCCGCTCGGGATCCGGTCGTTTTGACTTTGCCGCGCAGGCAAGCGAGGACCAGCGCTACGCCGTGCAGGCCACCAATAAACTTGTTCAGCGTCGCGACAGCCTGCCCTACCGCATACAGGTAATCCCCGACCGATACCCCACCATAGAGGTTGAAGAGCGTTCGGACACCGCAAGCCAGAAGCTCAAGTACTTTAACGGATTGATTAAGGACGACTACGGTTTTTCGCGTCTCACCTTCAACTACCGCTTTGCCGAAACGAAGGATGAAACCCGACCCCGCGATTTGCAACGCGTAAACCTGGGTGTAGCCGCAGACCAAACCCAACAGCAGTTCTTCCATTTTTGGAATTTGCGTGAGTTGGGGCTGAAGGCCGGGGAGTCGGTTGAGTATTTCTTTGAAGTGTGGGACAACGACGGCGTAAACGGAGCCAAATCCAGTCGCTCGCAAACCCTGCAATACCGCGCCCCTACCCGCGATGAACTTGTGGCCGAACGCGACGACAGCAACCGCCAGATTAAGGAAGACCTCGAAAAAAGCATGAAAGAAGCGCGGATGCTGCAAAAAGAAGCCGAAGAGCTGAGCCGCGAACTTCTGGAGAAAAAGGAGCTTAGCTGGCAAGACCAAAAGAAACTCGAAGACCTCCTGAAGAAGCAGCAAAACATGCAGCAGCGCATTGACCAGATGAAGCAGGAGCAAAAGCGCAGCAATATGCGCCAGGAGGAGTACCAGCAGGTTGACGAGCAAATTCTGGAGAAGCAGCGCCGCTTGGAAGAGCTGTTTGAGCAGATTATGACCGACGAAATGCGCGAGATGTACGAGCGTTTGGAGGAGCTGATGGAAAAGCTCGACAAAGACAAGATACAGGAGGAGCTCGACCAGATGAAATGGGACAACAAAGACGTTGAAAAAGAGTTGGACCGCGCGCTGGAGCAATTCAAGCAACTGGAGCTTGAAATGAAGATGGAAGAAACCCTCGACAAGCTGGAAGAGCTGACCAAAGAGCAGGAAGAATTGGCACAGGAAACAGAATCAGGCGAAACCGACAGCGACGAACTCAAAGAAAAGCAGGATGCCCTGAACGAGAAGTTCGAAGAGCTGCGCAAAGACCTTGAGGACATCAAAGAGAAAAACGCCGATTTGGAGAACCCCATGGACTTGGAAGACACCGGCGCCATGGAGGAGTCTATTGAGCAAGATATGCAGGACAGCTCCGACCAACTTGAGCAAGACCAAAAAAGCAAAGCCTCTGAATCGCAGCAAAATGCTTCGCAGCAAATGAAGCAGATGGCCAACGCCATGGCGGCCATGATGGCGGCGCAACAAGATGAGGCCGCTCAGGAGAACATGGACGACCTTCGTCGCTTGCTCAACAACCTCATTCAGCTCAGTTTCGACCAGGAAGACATCATGGAAGAGCTGGCTAGCACCGATAAAAAAGACCCGCGCTACACCGACCTCGCCAAAGCCCAACGCAAGGTGAAGGACGACGCGAAAATGGTTGAAGACAGCCTCTTTGCGCTCTCCAAGCGTGTGGAACAATTGCAGAGCATTGTGAACCGCGAGATTTCTGCCATCAACCAAAACATGGGCAAAACCATTGAGCACCTCGCCGAACGGCAAACCCCACAGGCGCGCACGCATCAGCAATACGTGATGACCGCCATCAACAACCTTGCGCTGCTTTTGGATGAGGCCTTGCAACAAATGCAGCAGCAAATGGCGCAGGGGCAGCCCGGCACCGGAAACT
>SKUL01000186.1 GCA_007129985.1 Flavobacteriales bacterium | reverse complement strand
GAATCCACAGACGTCACCGGAAATCAGTGGCATTATGATGGAGTCGTTGTTCGAATTGATTGAAGCCGCCTATCCGGGATTTAAGGAAAAGAAAACCGTTAATCTGGACGATTACACCGTCGAACTTGAGCGGGCTACAGGGAAAGGTCGGATTGACATCCTCATCCAATCGGAAGAGAAAAAAGAAGCAATCATCATCGAAGCCAAGATTTATCACATTCTGGCAAACGACCTGAACGACTACTGGCGTGCAATTGATTATCCGGGCAACCAAAGTGTAGGTGTAGTGCTAGGTCTCTATCACCACTCTTCAGACCAGATTGGTCACCCGGAGTTTATCAGTGTAACCCACAGCGAATGGCTGAACAAAGTGGTAGCAAAAGGCCTTTCACATCAAGTCCCGGTAAAGGACTTTATCTACTTCAAAGACTTTGTCAACAACATGAACTACCTCACACAATCGAACGAAATGACCGAAGAAGTACAATTTTATCTCCGCAACGCAGACAAAATCAACAAAGCGTTGGGCACCAAAGAAGAAACGCTAAAGTTCGTCATCACCCAGTTGCAAACTGTCGAAAAGTAAGCGGCGAGCTCACCATACGTGATGTAACGCGCAGTATTACCCTCGATGCCGATTTTGGTGGCGTGAACAAAGACCCCTGGGGCAACATGAAAGCCGGTTTTACCCTCTCGGGGAAAATCAACCGCAAGGACTTTGGCCTTAACTGGAACGCTGCCCTCGAAACCGGAGGTGTACTGGTGAGCGATGAAGTCCGCATCAACTGTGAAGTACAGTTTTCAAAAGCTTAAGCCGATGGCTTCTCGAAAGAAAGCGGCGTACATGAATTGTACGCCGTTTTTTTGTTGTGTTTTCTCAGTGTTCGTCATCCATTTGCAACATAAAAAAAGGGTCTCGCGCGAGACCCTTTTTTTATTTCTCCTCGGTATAAGTAGGGAGAAATATGATGCGAACAGTTTATTCAATGGGTAAAATCACAGCGTCAATAACGTGAATAATACCATTAGATGCTGAGATATCCGCAAGAACAATGCTGGCTGTATTGCCCACCGCTGTAATCTGCGCGCTTGAGTTTACAGAAAACGAAACACCTAGCAGTGTGTTGATATTCCGGGGTTTGTTAGGCGGTACCACGCTGTTGGCCGCACGGCGACCTTCGGTTACGTGGTAGAGCAACACATCAAGCACGAGCTCTGCATCAAGATCGGTAATGGCACCAATACCCAGTGCTGAGTAGAGGTTCCCGAAGGCCTCATCGGTCGGGGCAAATACGGTGTACTGGTCTGTTCCGTTCAGAAAAAGATCTACCAGACCTGCTCCAAGCTCGGCGTCTACATACGAAAGTGCCGCGACCAACTCATTGAATTCTGCCGCAATAGCAATCTCTGCAATGGATTCCGTTCCGGGCGGTGGAGCCTTTTTCTCAAGTTCTTCAAGCGTGGGTTCATTGGCTTGTGCAGCAGGCTCAGGGTTTTCTTTCTGGCATCCTACCACGAACATTGCGGCCATCACCAGGCCCAGGATGTTGGCTGTCACCAGACGGCTCAACACATTCATTGTTTGTTTTTTCATCTTTTGATGTTTTTGGTTGATAATTAGGGCAAGAAAACAGCGCTTAGGGCAAAAAGGTTGTGATTCTGTTGAAAAAAATATCAAAGTTCAGATGCACAAAAAATTAGAGTTGCTCCTTACCGCGTTTTTCACGCTCTTCCTGTAATTTCTCCTGCCGCATTTTGCCCCAACCCAATTCTACCACCACGGTTTCGGAGCCCATGTCGTGCAAGGAGCGCCTTTGCTTGTTGAAAAACGCGAGGAGAATACCGGGCCAGAACATCACCTTCAATGCATTGCGCACCAAAGCATAACCAAAGCCAACAGGCTTGCCGTCACTTTTGCGCACTTCAAGGTGATACATGTATTTACCCGGAGTGGCCAACCAACTTCCGGACTCAAACCAGGAAGCTATCACCCACCAAAAAGCAAAGAATACTAATATCAATCGCTCCTCGTCGAACCAAGCTTCTAAAATGATAAACGCCGTGAAGACAATACTGGTCAGGATAAAGTCAATGATAAATGCCGCTATGCGCTGGTCCATTCCTGCAACCTGCGGCGCACGTTTGTTGTGCATGGCCCTGGGATGCACGCCCTTCTGCCGGGCGGAGCCGCTGTAACTCTTTGCTCTCTTCTTTCTTTTGCTGATGTCGTCGCCGTTCCTCAGCAAAATGGTTTTGGTTACGTGGTAAAAGTCCCGCAGACTGTAAGCCTGCAATTCCAACTCCAGGTCGTAGCCATCAAGCTCCGGAATTTCAAACTTAAACTCACCGCGCAACTGAACGGCTCCGTAAGGAACAATTCGCACTTCTTTGGTGCCCTTTGTGTCCCATTTCAGGGTGATGATTTGCCCGCTGCGCACCCTCTTGTGCGACGCAACGAAATACAGAATTTCGGGGGCTTCACTGCCTCCTTCAGCGTTTTGCGATTTGGTTTCGCTTTTATCACCGGCAGTTTGCCATGTTGAGGTGATGCCCAATTCACGGTCGTACGCGGCGCGTTTGGCCGGACTGCTCAGTACTTCATACGCCTCGCGGATTTGCTTGAACATATCCGCAAAAAACTCATCGCCCTGGTTTTTATCGGGGTGAAACTTTGTAGCCAGTTTTCGGTAGGCTTTCTTGATTTCATCTGCCGAGGCGTTGGGCTTAACCCCCAGAATGGTGTACAGGTTGGGCATGGGTTTACAGGGTTGTGCCCCAATAATATGAAAATCGATTCAAAAAAGGGCGATTTGGTGTCAGTTCAGGGTTTGAAATGCCTTCATGGTTTATTCCAGAATCTCAATCTGATCAATCACCAATCTACTTTCACCTTCAATCAGGAGATAGAAATTAAACCTGCATTTATCCGGGCAGTGTGAAGGAAACGAATTGAGATGCACCCTTAAGAGGCCGTCGTCAAACAAAAGAGGATTGACCGTAAAGAAGTCGTTGCAAAATGCGGTTTTCTCAAGATGTATCAAGGCCTCCGTTGAATCTGTATTGTATGTAAGCACGGGCTTAGACAGTTCTTCCAAGGCTCCGGTAAGAACAGCTTGTTCATCCGTTTCAAAAAAGTGTCGAACGTTTAAGAGTGATGGCGAATCGGATGAAAAGTCTACATCCAATTCAAGCGGAACAGCCGGGGGTTCTTTTATTCTTTCGGGCAGCTTAGGTTCACTTTTGCAGTTTTTAAAAATTGCACGCACCTGAAGTTGGTGATGCAGAGAATTGTTAAAAGCTACTCTTGAAATTCCCATTTCACATTCATAATCCTCAAATGTCAAGACATTTGCCGGCAATCGCTGCAGGGTGTCACTGCGGTCTTTGCCCGACAGGTGCGCCCGACCTGCATCAAGCAACACCAAATTCATAGATTCAGAAATACGCATTTCTTTATCCGACAATACCTCTACTTGCCATGGGTACAACGCAAAATCATACACGTTCATGGCCTGAAAGAAAGAGTCATTGATAAGCGCATCGTAATAGTCGCCGTTCATGCAGTACCACCAATGACCATTCAGGGAGTGTTGTGCTTGGGAAAGCGTAAATGAAAGGAAAGAAACAATGAGTAATAATGTTTTCAAGATGTCCACCGAAAAATGTTGTTCTTAAAAATACGGAAATTTGTAATATTCAAATCACCAACAAATACCTTCGGCTTCTGCCTTCACCGAACGGGGTGAGGATTCCTTTTTCCACCAGTTCCTGAAGGTCGCGGGTAGCGGTGGCTTTTGATACCCTTGTGATGCCCGAGTACTTCCCGGCACTCATCCCTCCTTCAAAGCCATCAGGCCCCTGGTCCAACATCTTTTTGATTGCTTTGAGTTGGCGCGGTTCAAGGGCTTCACGGTGTTCATCAAAAAAGCGGGTTTTTTTTACTACAAATGTAATCTGCTCTTCGGAGGCGTGTTGTGCATCATTGATAACTCCCGTAAAATAGCGCAGCCAAGCGCTCACTTCATTCGATTGTT
>SKUL01000309.1 GCA_007129985.1 Flavobacteriales bacterium | reverse complement strand
AGTTGTCGCTCCAGGTGGTAGAAACCACTTCGGGCCAGGGCTGATCACAACCGGGAATCTGGAAGTCGGCCACCGGAACGATGATCGGGGCAGTTTCGTCCACTACGCGGGTAACTACGGTAGTCGTGCTGGCAGTATTTCCGCAATCATCAGTGACAATAAAAGTATAAACTCTGGATTCTAAACAGCCCACAGTGGTGACTGCTCCGGCAACACCCACAACCTCACCGCCAGCAGAGCAGTTGTCGCTCCAGGTGGTGGTGAGTGTGGCGGGCCAGGGCTGGTTGCATCCATCAAGTATAAAATCAGGTAGCTCCGTAATGATTGGCGCAGAAACGTCAAGCGTTCGCGTTACGGTAGTGGTGGTTCCGAATGCTTCTCCGCAGGCATCGGTGCCCGAAAAAGTATAAAGATAAGTTTCCACGCAGCCATTCACACTTTGAAGAGACGCAACGCCAACGAGGCTTCCGCTGGTTGCACAATCGACCCACTCTGCTGTCAGAACGGGTAGTTCCGCATTACAAGTTGGAAGTACAATCGGGTCAACCGGGGTGATAACGGGATCACAGATAAAAGTTACATCTTGGCTACAAGAGCTCGAGCAGCCGTTTCCATCGGTAATGGTAACCGAGAAAGAGCCGGTTGTATTCACCGATATGCACTGCGTAGTTTCTCCCGTGCTCCACAAGTAGCTGGCAAGTCCATCCGGTGCACAAAGCTGCGTGGGTTCTCCGGGGCAAGTAGTGCTGCCTCCGGTAATTTCGCAGACCGGAAGAGGATTTACCGTGACCGAAATAATGTTTGAAACTTCAGAACCGCAGTTCGTGGTATTGGTCACAAAAAAGTCTCCGCTGGTGGAGACTTCAATTTCTGATGTTTCAGCGCCGGTGTTCCAGATGCCCTCCACATTGCCGGTGAGGGTAACGCTTCCGCCTACGCAGAAGGTAATTGCGCTGGTGGCAGTTATCGTGGAAGCCACTGCGGGCACTCCAATAGTGACCAGGTTATTTTGAAGTGAAATGGCTCCTGCTTGGGATAACGCCTGTCCGGTAAGCGTAGCGCCATCGAGTAAGTTGATTGCTCCATTCACCAGAAGGGTTCCCTGAAAAATTGAGTTCTCACCCAGATCAACTTGCCCATTGACTTGCCAATAGACATTGCAAAGAGAAGCTCCATTGACCAGGATGATCCTTGAGTCAACGGATGTGGCGAGGGCACCGCCTATTTTGAAAATGAAGATGGCGTCAGGATCACCCTGGGCGTCTAAAATCAGGTCGCCGTTAATGGTTGATGCTGCGCCCGTACAATAGACATCGGGAAGCAATGTTTGTCCGTTGCCCATCGTTACAGAAATTACCTGTCCGCAGGTTACAGTGCTCAGGCTTCCGTATGCCAGGGCCACATCGGTTGCCGCTGCAGCAGAGACCGCATCCGCGACATGAATCTGACCTACCAAAACTCCGGGAGGAAAGCCGGTAAATGCACCGACATTTGTGCCTACATCTCCTGTTACCAGGGTAGATGCTCCGGCCACGTTAAAAGCTCCGGCAGCGGTGAAAACTGCAAAATCCGAAGAGGCTCCTAAAACTGGTGCCTGGCTATGGCTAAAGTGTGTCGTTAACAGCAGTATAACTGCCATTAAAGCCGTGTGTAATTTTAATTTCATAGTGTAAGATTTTGTTGATTATAGATTGAGAAGGGTTATAGACTTAAAGAATGGTTTTGTAAAAGTCTTAGTCTCAGAGAAATTCTCCTTACACATTTTGTCTTAGAAATTACATAGTTCACAGTTGAAAAGAGCTTGTTCGTAGGGTTTTTGGAGACAAACCCTTGTGAGCATTGAGCTTTTGAGTATTCACCTAACGGAATAGTGTATTTTGAGCTGAGTGCGCGAAGTCTTCAAATCGCGATAGAAACACGCTGACCAATTCTGACCTCGGGTTGGATAGAAAATATTCGAATTATGGACCCGGTACCCGCAGATGGGTTCGCCTTTGGAACCCGCATATAATTGCTAATTTCGCTTTCCTAAAATTACCACCCACCCATGTACGGAAAAATCAAAGATCACCTGCAAAACGAACTGAAATCCATTCAAGAAGCCGGGCTTTTTAAGCGCGAGCGCATCATCACCAGCGAGCAGGGAGCCGAAATCACATTGAATACCGGCCAAAAGGTGCTCAACTTCTGCGCCAACAATTACCTCGGACTTTCCTCGCACCCCGAAGTCGTAGCCGCCGCTAAAAAAGGCCTCGAAACCCACGGCTTCGGAATGTCGTCTGTACGCTTTATCTGCGGCACGCAAGACATCCACAAAGAGCTGGAAGAAAAAATTGCAAAATTCACCGGAACGGAAGACACCATCCTCTACGCGGCTTGCTTCGACGCCAACGGCGGAGTGTTCGAACCGCTGCTCACCGATCAGGATGCGATCATCAGCGACGAGCTAAACCACGCTTCGATTATCGACGGGGTGCGTTTGTGCAAAGCCGCCCGCTACCGCTACAAGAACAATAACATGAGCGACCTCGAAGAGCAGCTCGTGAAAGCCACCGAAGCCGGACACCGATTTAAAATCATCGTGACCGACGGCGTGTTCTCCATGGATGGCGTGGTGGCCAACCTCAAAGGCATCTGCGACCTGGCCGACCAATACGACGCGCTGGTGATGGTGGACGACTGCCACGCTTCGGGATTCCTCGGAAAAACCGGTCGCGGTTCGATTGAACACTGCGACGTTATCGGTCGGGTGGATATCGTCACCGGTACTTTAGGAAAAGCCCTCGGAGGAGCGATGGGCGGCTATACTACCGGACGCAAAGAAATCATCGAATTGTTGCGTCAGCGTTCGCGGCCGTATTTGTTTTCCAACTCCCTGGCGCCATCTATCGTGGCGGCTTCCATCAAGGTGATGGACTTGTTGGACGAAAGCACTGAGCTGCGCGACAAGCTGGAATGGAACACCCAATACTTCAAAGATGGCATGTCAAAGCTCGGTTTTGATATTGTTCCCGGCGATTCAGCCATTGTACCCGTGATGCTGTACGACGCGAAACTCTCGCAGGTGATGGCCGACAAACTCCTCGACGAAGGCGTGTACGTTATCGGGTTCTTTTACCCCGTGGTGCCCAAAGAAAAGGCGCGCATCCGGGTGCAACTCTCAGCGGCGCACTCCAAAGAACACCTCGATAAAACCATTGCCGCTTTCGAAAAAGTAGGGAAGGAGCTGGGCGTGATCAGCTAGAAATCCAGAACAAATTTATTTATCTGCCGGTTGAGCGGACAGCAAAACCTTTAAATCTCATCGCATGAGCAACGACGTAAGAAACCTTGAACCTTCATCCCTGTGGAATCACTTTGCCGACCTGAACGCAGTACCGCGTCCTTCCAAAAAAGAAGAGCGCGTGATTCAGTTTATGGTTGATTTTGGCAAGCGCCTTAATCTGGAAACCCTCGTGGATGAAGTGGGCAACGTTATCATGCGCAAGCCCGCAACACCGGGCATGGAAGACAGGCAAACCGTGGTGATGCAAAGTCATCTCGACATGGTGCACCAGAAAAACAACGACACGGTTTTTGACTTCGATACGCAGGGCATCGAGATGTTTGTGGACGGCGACTGGGTGAAGGCAAAAGGCACAACCCTGGGCGCGGATAACGGGCTGGGTGTAGCCGCAATTATGGCGGTTCTTTCTTCCACCGATATTCCGCACCCACCGCTCGAAGCCCTTTTTACCATTGACGAAGAAACCGGAATGACCGGTGCCATGGGTCTGAAAGGGGGCTTGCTCAACGCGAGCATCATGCTCAATCTCGACACCGAAGATGACCACGAACTCACCATTGGCTGTGCCGGTGGGATAGATGTAACCGCAACGGGCAGCTACCGCGAAATGGAAGTTCCGGAAAACTACGTGGGTTACACGCTCACCGTGAAGGGTCTGAGCGGGGGGCATTCCGGTATGGACATTCACAAGGGGCTCGGAAATGCCAACAAGTTGCTCAACAGGATCTTGCACCACGCGTGCGCCCAAATCGAATTGCACATTGCCGAAATTGATGGCGGTGGATTGCGCAACGCCATTCCGCGCGAGGCAAAAGCGCTGCTGGCTTTGGCTCCTGAGCATATCCAAAAATTGGAGCAGGCGGTTGCCGATATCTCCTGCCACATCATTTCAGAACTCAACCTCACCGACCCTTTCGCAAAAATTCTCGTGGAGCCTGCCACCCGCCCCGCAAAGGCGATGGAAGCTTCCTTTCAAAAGCAATGGATGCGTGCCATTTATGCCTGCCACAACGGAATTTACCGTATGAGTCCCGGGGTTGAGAACCTCGTGCAAACATCGAACAACCTGTCTCGAATGCTCGCCAAAGACGGCAGTTTCAGCATTCAGTGCCTTACGCGCAGCTCGGTAGATTCTGAGAAACTGGATTTGGCCCGGTCCATTCAATCTGCGCTGGAATGCACGGGTGCAGAGGTAACTTTTTCGGGCGATTACCCCGGCTGGGCGCCCAAAACCGACGCGGCCATCACAGGTGTAATGGCGAAATTGTACCGTGAAATCTTTGATAGCGAACCCTATGTAAATGTGTGCCATGCGGGATTGGAATGCGGTATTCTCGGCGCGAATTACCCCGACATGGAGATGATTTCCTTTGGGCCGAATATCCGCGGAGCGCACTCGCCCGACGAGAAAGTTCAGATTTCATCGGTTCAGAAATTCTGGAATTTCCTGCTCGAAACACTTCGCCAAACACCCGCTGCCTGATGAGTGCCGAAGCCAATATCAAGCTTATTTGGGATTTTCGCGGACCTGATGCAGAGGGCCTTGCCGTGCATCACGAAAAACACCTTGTTCAATACCGTGATCGTAATGGCATGATTCACAGCCAAACAGGGAGCAACGAACTATCACCCAAACATTGGGTTGCTTGGATTACCGTTGCTGAAAATGAAATGATTGCCACACGCGATGCCCTTCGGCCCCACAGGGGAGAAAAATTGATTTAACGCGATTATTCTTGTTTAGAAAACACAACCCTTGCAAACTTTTTCCGTCAGTAACACCGACCAAACAAACGGAATTGTTGTAATTTCACCGGCTGCGAACCAGCATAAGCTTAAAAAAGATGCGAGTAATGCGACTTTCAAAAATTTTTAACGCCCTGTTTTTTGTGCTCTTAGCGGCGGGGCTCATTTCGATGTACTCCTGCAACAGCAAAGACAACGAGGTGAGAGCTACGTGTTTCGATGAGATTTTAAATCAGGAAGAAGAACGTGTGGATTGTGGTGGCCCCAATTGTCCGCCTTGTCCGCCTACCTGTGATGACGGAATCCAGAATCAGGATGAGGAAGCACCAGACTGCGGTGGACCCAACTGCCCTCCTTGCGGAACCTGCGACGATGGAATTCAAAACGAAGTTTGGGTTCCTGCCCTCAATATGTTCGTGATGGAGCAAGGTGTAGACTGCGGTTTCCCGTGTACAAACTTCTGCCCGCCTTCATGTGAAGACGGCATTCAGAATGGAGATGAAGAAGGTATTGACTGTGGAGGATCCAATTGCCCACCATGTCCACCGCCCACTTGTTTTGATGGTGTTTGGAACGGATTGGAAACCGGTGTGGACTGCGGTGGTCCTGATTGTCCGCCCTGCCCAACGCCAACTTGTAATGACGGCATTCAAAACCAGGATGAAACCGGTATTGACTGTGGAGGGGTATGCCCCAATGAGTGTCCAACTGCCACATGCTTTGACGGCATTCAGAACCAGGGTGAGACGGGTATTGACTGTGGTGGTCCATGCCCAACCATCTGCCCACCTCCAAGCTGTAACGACGGCGTGCAAAATCAAGGGGAAGAGTGGATTGACTGTGGTGGCCCTTGTCCCAACGTGTGTCCAACCTGTGATGATGGTGTGCAAAACGGACCCGAAGCGGGTGTTGACTGTGTCATAGGCAACTATCCTGACTATGCTGGAGGGACCTGCGAGCAGTGCCCAACCTGTAATGATGGTATGTTGAACCAGGGAGAAACCGCGATAGACTGTGGCGGTCCGTTTTGTGATGACTGTGAAATGTACCTGAACGCTACTTCTGTGGGTACTTTTGCCTTTATAGGTGAGGACTTTCAGGTACAGCAGTCGGGTTTTGATTTGATTTTCAGCGCCACGCAAACAGCAGGGGGGCAAACGCGTACATTGCGCTTAAAGGTTCCGCTAAACCTCGAAATGTTTGATACGGCGGATATACAGATTTATCAGCTATCTCCGTCAGTAGAGCATATCAACTTTGGCGGAACCGTATTCCAATCGGTAGAGTTTGCGGGTAGTGAAATGGAAATTACCTTCAAAAATGCTATACCTGAATCTGGGCCAAAGCGAATTGAGGGCGTTATCAATGTTGTTCAGCTCAACAATGTGGACATTGTAACCGGTGGTACCACTGGAGCGCAGAACATCACGTTCGGAATAAATTACAACTAAGAACCGTAAGACTTAGCATATCAAAACCGCCTCCATTTGGGGGTGGTTTTTTTTTTATTAACTCAGAATTCCAGCGCGGTAACGATGGAACCGAGGTTGCGTTTAACCCAAAATATGCATTGGCAGGGGCCAATTTGCATATTCGATTAAGAGAATCAATCTTTTACTATGCGCTTCGCGGCATCTCAAAAGTGATTCTCTAAATCGGGGTTACCCCAACTAATGCAAGTAGTTCGGAGCTGAGTGCTCCTCCTATTGCATAATTTGGGTTTAATCTTTTCGGGTGTCGGCCTGATTCATCACCTTGGTTTGGCGAACAATGGAAGCCTTGTGGATGGATTGCAACAGCTCGCGGATAAATGCCTCATCCAGTCCGAGTGACTGAGACCATTCGAGGCGCGTTCTGAGAATTTCGCGCCAACGCTCCACCTGGTAAATGGTTACGTTGTTTTCGCGCTTGTAATCCCCAATTTCATCAACCAGCGCCATGCGGGCGGCGAGTTTTTGCATCAGTTCTTCGTCAATCTGGTCAATGGAGTTGCGGAGTTGCTCAAGCCGGTTCAGGAAGAAAGCATCGTCTGAGGTGGCGCTGCGAACCTGCAAAGTGTTGAGCATGCCAATCAGTACCTTGGGCGTTATTTGTTGCCTGGCGTCGCTCAGCGCGTTTTCAGGGTCGTGATGACTTTCAATCATCAAACCCGAGAAATTCAAATCGAGCGCTTTTTGCGAAATCATTTGCAGCAAATCCCGTGTACCGGCAATATGGCTGGGGTCGCAAATGATTTCCAGTTCCGGAAAAAGCCGCTTCAGTTCGATGGGGAACTCCCATTTCGGGTCGTTCCGGAAAGGCGTTTTTTCGAACCACGAAAAACCCCGGTGTATGGCGGCAATCTGCTCAATGCCGGCACGAGAAATGCGCTCAAGGGCTCCAACCCAAAGTTGCAAATCGGGGTTGATGGGGTTTTTCACCATCACCGGCATTTTAACACCTTGCAATGCATCGGCAATTTCCTGCACCGAAAAAGGGTTTACCGTAGTGCGGGCTCCAATCCACAACACATCTACGCCTGCTTTGAGTGCGGCCTCCACGTGCTGTCCGTTGGCCACTTCCGTGGCGGTTTGCATGCCCGTTTCGCGCTTCACGGTGGCCATCCACTCAAGGGCGAGGGCTCCGTGGCCTTCAAAGGCATTGGGACGCGTGCGGGGTTTCCATACTCCGGCACGAAAAGCCTGAACCACTCCGCTGTTTTGAAGTTCACGGGCAATGGTGAGCATTTGCTCCTCGCTCTCGGCGCTGCAAGGACCGCTGATGATGTAGGGCTTTCCGTTACGTGGTATCCAGCTTTTCAAACGCAGTGATTTTACGGTACAAAGATAGCAACTTAAGAGGGGGGAATGTTCACGGATCTAGCGTCTGCTTACCACCGCACCGCCACCTTTCCAATCGAAGAGCGACTCTCTAGCGAATCGTGAGCCCTGGCTATCTCGCTGGTAGGAAAAGTCTGACCGGCTACGGGGTCAATAGCGCCCTGTTTGTATAGGTCCATCACCCGGTTGAGGCAATGCTGCACCACGTCAGGGCGGTTGTCGGCCAGCTTGAGCATATTTACGCCTACTACTGACTTGGATTTCATCATCATAAACAAGGGGCTGTAAAACCCGGTTTGCAGCAGAAGTTTGAGATTGGCAAAAGCACCGCCTTTGCTTCCCATGCGTGTGGCGGCACCAAAGCAAACCAAGGTTCCGCCCGAACCGAGCAAACCGTAATCTTTTTTGATGGTATTGCCGGCCAAAGCATTAAAGGTTGCAGAAAGTCGAGTTCCGTTCAGCCACTTTGCGGCCGCTGATGCATAATCGGTTTTTCGGTAATTGATGGCGTGGTCAACTCCCTGTTGCTGCAGAAAAGCTGTTTTTTCGTCAGAACCTGCCGTGGCTACAACCTTGCAGCCCATGTGTTTGGCAAGTTGAACCAGCGCCAGCCCAACCCCTCCGGCGGCGGCGTGCACGAGCACTGTATCGCCAGGCAGGAGCTCGCGGCAATGCATGATGGCGTAGTAAGCCGTTGCGTATTGTGTTCCGAGTGTGGTAGCGCGGTCAATATCCATTTCATCGGGAATGGGTACAATTCCGCGGTGGTCAGTGGCTACTTTTTCGGCGTAACCGCCAAAGCGCGTAAAGGCGAGCACGCGTTTTCCCAGCCAGGAGGCATCTACATCGGCACCCGTTTTTTCAACGCGACCCACCACCTCATAGCCAAGAATACAGGGCAGAGGAGGGGCTTCGCGGTATAAGCCGTTGCGCGCCATCACGTCGGCAAAGTTGAGACCGAAGCCCTCCACCGCCAACAGTACCTGACGGTCTTTGATTTCGGGTTCAGGCGTTTCGCGCAACTCAAAGGCTTTATCGGCAGAGCCGTATTGGGTGAGGAAAATGGCTTTCATGCTTGCTGAACTGGTTTCGATTTGGTTTTTGAATGTCCGCCCACCACAAGCACAAACTCGCCCTTTACGCTTTTGGCTTCAAAATGAGCCAGTGTTTCGGCGGTGGTGCCACGGAAGGTTTCTTCGTGCAATTTGGTGATTTCTCTGGAAACCGACATCGGGCGCTCTGCTCCGAGCGTAGCCACAAAATCGGCGAGCGTCTTGAGCAGTTTATGGGGCGATTCGAGGAAAACCATGGTTCGCTCTTCATGGGCCAGGTTCTCCAAGCGTGTTTTGCGTCCTTTTTTGGGGGGAAGAAAACCCTCAAAGCAAAAGCGGTCAGTGGGCAGTGCTGATAGCGTGAGTGCAGGAATGATAGAGGTAGCACCGGGCAGCGACTCAACCACAACACCCGCTTCCGCACAGGCGCGCATCATCATAAAACCGGGGTCTGAAATGCCGGGCGTACCGGCGTCGGTAATCAGCGCAAATACTTCGCCGCCTAACATGCGCTCCACGAGCCGTGCAGTGATTTTGTGCTCGTTGTGCATGTGGTAGGCCGTCAATGGTGTAGTTACCTCGTAGTGCCTGAGCAATTTCGAAGAGGTGCGTGTGTCTTCAGCCAGAATCATATCCACCGATTTCAGCACCTCCAGCGCCCGAAGGGTAATATCACCAAGATTGCCGATTGGCGTGGGCACCAGATACAAGCCGGTTTTTGAAGCAGCGTTCATGTCCCCACAAATGTAAGGTTGTATTGCTTACGGCATCCAAACTTCAGCTCATGGCCCCAGCCAAGAGGTTCAGGTCTCGATACAGAACGCCATCCAAGTCACCGGCTCATTGTCTCATCACCGAATCACCAACCTCAACACCTGCTCTTCGCCTTGTTCGTCAGAAACACGAATCAGGTAAGTGCCTGCTCCGAGTTGCTGCTTGTCTATAAACAGGCGGTCGGTAACGCGCTCCCATTGGGCAACCATGCGTCCGTTGATATCCATGATATCCACATTCCAGAAGCGATTGCCCAGCTCAAGCGTAGCCATGCCGTCGGTAGGATTTGGGAACACCGCTATTTCGGGCTGTGAGCTGCTCAAAATGCTGGTAATGATATTCACGTCAAAAGGCATGTTACAGCCATCACCGTAACCCACAAGCACTGTGTACAGACCCGATTCTGTTGCCTCGAGTTCCTGCTCATTGGCACCGGGTATTTCTTCACCGTTGAGGAGCCACTGCCAGCTGTCGCCATCGGGCGCAGTAAGCATAGGTCCTTCCTGCACAATATTTCCGGTGGGAGCCTCTGGCAAATTCAATACGAGGGTTTGAGATACATCACACAAGGGGTTTGACACCGAAAGTTCAACGGTGAGTTCACCGGCCTCAGGGATTAACTCCAGTTCACTGTCCAGCCCGGCCTCGTTTCCGTTTACCGTCCATTGGTAGCTCTCAATGTAATCGAGTTCTGAAGCAAGGGTGAGTGGTTGGCCGGCACAGGCGTTTCCTACTAACTCAAAGGCTGCCAGTCCGTCGCAAGAGAAGATGGTGTGCCAGGTAGTATTGGTAATGATGGGCGGATTCTCGTCAAAGTAGATAGCCGCCGTGTTGTTGATGACATCTCCCACAGGCACATCGGCCAGGGTTTGCACACTGAATTTTAAAAATCCATGGCTCTCCGGCTCATTGGTGGTGCTGTCGGGCAGATAAATTTCAGGGAAGAGAAACTCTGCCACCCCGTCTTCGTGACGAATGGACGCAATCATGTTGTGCGACGACATAAGCGGTGTAAAGGTGCTCAGGTCAAAACGCTCCGCGTCGAGTTCATCCACCACCAACACGGTCTCAGCGGGGAAGTTTCCGGTATTCTGAAAGCGCACGGTGTACTCAATGGTTTGCCCGGCGAGGATAAAATGCGGTTCGGCATAGCCCACGGGGTCAGAGAGTTTGTCGTTGGGGTCGTAGGCGCACTGAACGGTGTATTCCTCTTCCCAGGTGTTGTTGAACACTTCAACTCCGCTATCGTCCTGCAGGGTCAGTTCGTAGGTCATAGCGAGAACGTCGCCCACATAATCCACACCCGGCCCTTCAATAAATGCGTTGTAGAGCAGCAGTTGGCCAACAGAGTGCCCGGTAACATCCCAGGTAATGGTTTGCCCGTCAATGGAGCTGGGCGCAGGCCCGGGGAAATTGGCATTCATCGTAGGCGTGAGCGCATTATCGAGCGTGAGCGTAAGCGTACCGTTGAGCGAATCGGTGCCCATATTGGTAATCATCACTCCGGGGTTGAAACCGTTGGTGCAGTGTAATATCGGGTTCCAGAAGTTAGTGATTACTTCGAAAATGGGCTCGGTGCTACTTACTCCAAGATTAATGGTGCCGTTGCAGTCAGGGGCGTAAATGGGAACGTTAACCGAAGATGGCAAAGGTTCAAAATCCGACCCGTTGTTAATCAATGACATGGTCTGAGCATCGCCCGTTGGGTAGGTAAACGTGAAGAAGCCGTTGGCATCTGCGAACACAGAAAGGCCGAGGGGTTCTATGGCGATTTCCCAGTTACCCAAAGTGGGTTCTGTAAAAGCTGCTCCGGTGTCATACTCGCCGTTGCCGTTGATGTCGAAAAACACGTGTCCGCTGATGGTGACATCACCGGTATAGACGCAAGAGCCGTCGTCGCAACCTGCTTCAGGGTTGTAGTTACAAGCCGTCGGGTCGGTACACCCGGCATAGATACAGTCATAATCACATGTTGCATCGGGGTTGTAGTTGCAGGCATCCGGGTTCGAGCATTGTATAAAGTTGGGATCCTCTATGGCAATAAAGCTCCCTTTTTCCAGAAATACACCGGAGTCCAAAGCTCCATCCATCACATTGCATATGGCCAGTTTTATGTGATATACACTTCCGCAATCCACAGCCGCCTTTGCAGTAAGCGGAACGGTAAACCCTCCGAAACAGATATCTGAGGCCATTCCTGTACCCATGTTTCCGCCATTATCCACAAAAAACTCGCTGTTGCAAGGACAAGGTTCAGATGCTCCCGGAGCCAAACATTCCACGCCTCCATTTTGGCCGTTATTCACTGAATTGATGGCAACAGGACTACCGTCTGGTAGTGTTGCAATATTGATGGCATTGTTGGAAAATGGCCCGTCAATCCCGGGCCCACTGAGAAAGAAACCAAAAACATCATTGAACTGGCTACATACGAATCCGTGATACTCGCGAGAGGCAAAAATATAGTTGAAGGAAATGGAATCTCCCTGAGGAATAAAATCAAACTCTACGAGCACCACATCGTACAAGGCTGCCGGCAGGGGTAGCAGTGCCAGTAAATCGGGTTCGGTCACGGAGGGTGTCGCGCCAAAACCGGGGCCGCAATTAACAATTTCGACATTTTTCGTAGTCATGACCAATCCTTCCTGAAGAGGAAAAAGTGGGCCCACGGTTTCGAAGCTACCAACATGGGGCCATTGCTGAGTGCCTGGTTGGCCATTGAGTGTTACGTTGAACACTTCAACGCCTTCACCCAGCAGCATTTGAGATACGGCTTCTTCGACTGTCATGTCGTTGGATACCGAGGTTTGGGCAATGATAGAACAGGGCAGCATCAGCGCTGCGATGACAAAAGCTACAACTACATTTTTCATGGTGGTGTGTGTTTGGTTAAGGTTTCGGTGCAAAACCGTCATCGGGATTGGTTTGGTAATGACGAACTTCTACAATCGAAGTTGCCCAAAAAGAATCACCTTTTTGGCATAACCCAAAATGGCTACACCCATCCCGCGGCCAGCGCTATTGACACGGCAATCAGCAGCAAGGCTAGTGATATGATAATGATGTCAATCTGCAAGCACCACTTTTCCTGATTGGGCGTTGGAGCCACTCACATCCTGCCAAAGCAGAAAGTACATGCCCGGGGTGAAGCCGATCAATGAAACAGGTTCCAAATCGCCCATGCCGGAAAAAGCCAGGCGCTGCACCAGTTGGCCTGAGGAATCAAAAACCTGAAGATTGCCGGGTGTAGCGGTGGGTGGATCCACAAAAAACTGACCTGTTGAGGGGTTGGGAAAAACGCGCAATCCTCCCGCTTGTATGTGCTCAGTAATTGAGTGAACAACGTCACACTCTCCACTTACAAACTCATTCACATTATGGGCTTTGTATCGCGACATAAACTCCTGAAAATACTGATTGGCAATGTTCTCATCGTACACAACTACCACGTTCTCATCGCTTCGTGCATTGCCATTTACCGACCAGTTTGCCGAACCCGTGTATGCAATCGGCCTTCCATCCGAACAGTTGGGGTCGAAAATGGCGTATTTGTGATGCCACATGGTGCTGAAGGCATCGAGTACCAGACGATTTCCTAAACCATTTTGTAGAATGGTGAACGTATTGGAAGATGTGTTGATGTCTTGAACAATACCGGCCACAAATACCCCGTCGTTGGAGCGATCTGCAAGGGCCTGTGAGATATTGGCCCGGGTAAGCGTAAAAATGCCAAAGTAAAGATCAAAATCAGCCTGGGCAATGTGTTGTAGCAGCTCATTTTCTACCCCGCTTTTTGGTGAGAACAATGCCTGCACTCGTTTGCCTCCGATCATGAACTCGCTGGGCGTTTTCACACTTTTGGCTTGACCGAACACTCCGCTGAACATCTCCTCAAACTCAATGGTAAAGCAACGCGCCAGACTTTGGTCCTGAAAAATAATCAGGTTGTTTGGGTCAAAGCGCAGCTGGTTGTTGGTAAAGTTGGTTGAACCTGTAATTACAAAGGGATCGTTCGGGTCGGGCGAATCAGCATCAATCACAATAAACTTGTTGTGCATAGCACCAATGTCGTCCCCTTCTGGCCGCTGAATTTTATTGCCCGCACCAATGCTGATGGAGTTGTAGTTCCAGTTGGCAATGCCGTAATTACCCACAAAGCGCACCTGAACACCCCTGTTGTGCGCCGCGTTGATGGCATCAATGACTCCGTTTTGGTTGTCGATGTTATAGGCCGTAAAGTCAACCGTGTATTTGGCGCGATCCAGGTAGGCAATGATGGTGTCCGGAAAGTTTTGGCCCAGGCTGATGGCCGGTTCAATGGTGGCTTCGGTATGATCAACATTTCCGTTGAAGTAAACATGGATGGCTCCCGAAGAGAGAGATGCGGTCATCATGGGTTCCACGTCGCTGTAGAGGGTGTCGCCCGGCGAAATAACTACTCCCGCCCGGACGAAATAAAGCGAGGCCGGCACAAGGCCCGAAAGACTAATTTCATGGTTGTTCAAAATATCCGTTCCGGCAACTACGCTCCCGCTCAAAGGTGAAGTTCCGTATTTCAGCACACCTATTCCTGCCGCGGCAGAAGTGAATTTCACTGAAAAGCTCTCAGGGGT
>SKUL01000067.1 GCA_007129985.1 Flavobacteriales bacterium | reverse complement strand
TTCCTGATTTTTACGCTGGTGCCCATATCCGCAGGTGTTCTTATTATGGGACTCAACACCCTTCTAAAGAAATTGATGCACGGTGTTCGTTAAGGTCCATAACATACCCGGATACAAACCGTGGATGGAATGGTCTTTGTATACTTCCGTTCACAAAACAACCTATATCATGCGTTTTCTTGTACTCTCACTATTGCTCGTCACCACATTTTCAACCCATCTCAAAGCCCAGGAAGTTGAGTGGATTACCCTGAACGAAGCCGAGGAACGCATGAAAAAGGAACCTCGTAAGGTGTTGGTTGATGTGTACACTTCGTGGTGCGGTCCGTGTAAGATGATGGATCAAAACACCTTTAAGAATCCGCAGATTGTGGAATACATCAACAAAAACTACTACGCCATCAAGTTCAATGCAGAAAGTCCGGAAGAAGTGACCTTCAGAGGAACCACCTACAAAAACGAAGGTTACGACCCCTCTAAATCAGGCCGTAATGCCACCCATGATCTGGCCCGGGCCATCGCCCCTGTCAATGGTCGCATTGCCTACCCCACGGTGGTGTATATGGACGAAAACTTTGGAATTCTGGCGCCGGTTCAGGGCTATCACACACCCCAGCAAATAGAGCCCATTTTGCGCTACATCAGCGAGGCCGACTTCAGAAATGTGACTTTTGAGGAGTACCAAAAGTCCTTTCAACCCACCATTCGCTAACTGCGAAAAGAACCGCTGAGGGCTTCGATTGTTAAAGCTTTCTAAAGTCTTGCTTCACCTGCATAGCAAACTAAAGAATTGCTATCTTGCGGCGCCTTAATAATCACCCATAAAAATCATATTTATCCATGAGCGAAACCGCGAAATTAATTCTGGATGGCCAAACATACGAGCTTCCAATTGTAGAAGGAACCGAAAAAGAAAAGGCCATTGATATCAGTAAGTTAAGGGCAACTACCGGGTACATCACCCTGGATTCAGGATATAAAAACACCGGAGCTACCGTGAGCAAAATCACCTTCCTGGATGGTGAAAAGGGAATCCTACATTACCGCGGCTATCCCATCGAGCAACTCGCCGAAAAAGCATCTTTCCTCGAGGTGGCCTACCTGCTTATTTACGGAGACCTTCCGAACAAAGAGCAAATGGAGTTCTTTGAGAACAGCATTACGCACCACACCCTGGTTCACGAAGATTTGCGCCGCATTTTTGAGGCATTCCCAACCGGCGCGCATCCCATGGGTGTACTCTCAGCCATGTTGGCGTCGCTTTCAACCTACTACCCCGAGGCGCAAAATCCCAATCGCTCGGTTGAGGCCATTGACCTTACCATGCACCGCTTGATTGCCAAAATTCCTACACTGGCAGCACAGGCTTATAAAAGCTCGCTCGGTCAGCCCACTATTTACCCACAAAATTCGCTTGGATACACGGAGAACTTCCTCAACATGATGTTCGCCATGCCGACCTACGAATACGAGGTGGATCCCGTGGTAGCCGACGCAATGAACAAGCTGCTCATTCTTCACGCCGATCACGAGCAAAACTGCTCAACATCTACCGTTCGAATCGTGGGCTCATCACAGGCAAACCTCTACTCCTCCATTTCTGCCGGAGTTGCGGCACTTTGGGGGCCTCTACACGGTGGCGCAAACCAGGCGGTAATCGAGATGCTTGAGATGATTAAGGCCGACGGTGGAAACATTGACCGCTGGATTGAGCGCGCCAAAGACAAAAACGACAGCTTCCGCTTGATGGGCTTCGGACATCGTGTGTACAAGAACTTCGACCCGCGGGCGAAAATCATCAAAAAGTCCTGTGACGACGTATTGAACAAACTCGGTATTTCTGACCCTGTACTTGAAATTGCCAAGAAACTGGAAGAGCACGCGCTGAAAGACCCATACTTTGTAGATCGTCAGTTGTACCCCAACGTTGACTTCTACTCAGGAATCATCTACCGCGCAATCGGCATCCCTACCGAAATGTTTACGGTGATGTTTGCCATAGGCCGTCTGCCCGGATGGATTGCTCAGTGGAAAGAAATGATTGAGCGCGGCGAGCCGATAGGACGACCACGCCAGATTTACAACGGACCTGTAAATCGCGAGTACAAGCCGCTTGACCAGCGCTAACTCGTCACCAAAAAAAATGCAAAAACCGGAGTTTATCGAGACTCCGGTTTTTTTTGTGCTCTTAAAACGGGAAGAGTACCGGAATCAACAAAGTGGCCAGTATCCACAACAACAGATTCAGCGGGGTGCCAATTCGCAGGAAATCCGCGAAACGATAATGCCCGGTTCCGTACACCATGGTATTGGTCTGGTAGCCGATGGGCGTCATAAAGCTGGCGGAGGCGGCAAACATCACCGCGATAAGAAATGGCATCACACTCACGTCGAGCCCCAATGCTGCAGAAATGGCGATGGGTGTCATCAAGGCTGCGGCCGCTGTATTCGACATGATTTCAGTGAAGAACGAAGTGATCAAGTAGAGCGCAGAAAGCACAGCAATTGGGCCCCACACCCCTACCTGAGCAGTAATTCCGCCTGCAACGAATGTATCCAGACCGGATTTATGCATAGCCGCTCCAAAACTGAGGGTTCCCGCCATCAAAAACACAATCTTCCAGTTGATGGCCTGATACAACTCCTTCATATTGAGCTGACCAATGAGCACAAGTAACACCACAGCAGCTACCGCCGCAGGCAATATCGGCACTACATTAAATGCAACCAGCCCCACCATGGCGGCTACAATTGCAATTACTTTGCGGAATCCCGTTTTGTCAAAATCGGGCACTTTGTCTTCTGAAAGCAATACAAAGGGTGCGGGCGACTGTTGCTCCATATTGCGCAACTCTTCTACGTAGTGGGTTTTTACTTCAGCGAGAATAATATCGCCCGGCTGGAGAACCACGTCGTACAAATGGTCGTGCATAAGCGATTCACGGTGTCGAATTCCAATGGGAATGGCTCGAAAACTTCGCCGGAAATCAAGCTCCTTCAAGGTTTTGTTCACGAATTCCGATTCTACCGTTACCACCAATTCTACCAGTGAGGATTGCGCACCCATCAGGTCATTCTCCCCAAATTTCACGCTGGTATTCATGGAAATGCGCTCACGGTCTTTCAAGGCTTTGAGCTTCTCCACATCGCAGCGAACCTTGAGTTTGTCGTTACTACGCAGCACAAAATCGCCAGGAGGCATCGGGAAAACTTCTTTTCCCCTTCTCACCTCTATAATATCCAAACCCACATCACGCGCGAGCTCGCTATCCATGATGCGATGACCCACCCATGGGGATTCGGGCAGTAACTCAATTTCTGAGAGATACTTGCGCAACTCGTAGCGTTCCTGAAGCGAGTCATTGAGCTTCCGGGCGGGTAGCACACGTATGCCCGCAAACATGATATAGAGCAATCCGGCCACGAGAAAAACAAGCCCCATTATCGTGAACTCAAACATCCCCATGGCAGGCAATCCACGTTGAACAGCCATACCATTCACCAGCAGGTTGGTCGACGTTCCGATAAGCGTACACACACCGCCAAGTATGGAGGCATACGACAAAGGAATGAGCATTTTACTGGCCGCTTTGCCGGAGCTGTGGGCAATCTTAATCACCACCGGCAGAAACACGGCCACCACGGGTGTATTGTTGATGAAAGCCGAAGTAAGCGCAATCAGCAACAACATCAACAACATACCAAGGTTAAAATTGGTCTTGAACACCGCTGCAAGGCGCAGCGCAACCACCTGCATGGCGCCGGTTTTCAACACAGCGGCACTGATTACGAACATAAATGCAACGGTGATGGTGGCAGGATTGGCAAAGCCTGCAATACCCTCCTCGGGTGTAAGCACGCCGGTAAACACAAGCGCCACCATGGCTAACAAGGCCACTAAATCGGCGGAGAATTTTTCCCAAACGAAGAGGCCAATTGCCAACGCAATGATGATGAGCGTAATAATTGCAGCGGTGGTCATTGGCTGATGTCTATCGTTTCAGGTGGCCGCAGAAAAAAGCCCGCGCGCCGTTGGGTTGGCTACG
>SKUL01000063.1 GCA_007129985.1 Flavobacteriales bacterium | reverse complement strand
GTTTTGAGGCGAATCATCTCGATGTACTCATCAATGCTCACATCATTGCGCTCCTCAAAGTCCATATCCAGTTGCTGGCCCTCGCACACTTCGGTGGCGGTTTGGCTGAAAACCTCGAGCACCTGCGGCAAAATTCCGGGCTTCACCTTGCACATCAACTGGTAGCCCATCACAAACATCACATCGCCCGAGAGAATGGCGTTGTTGGTGTTCCAGCGCATGTGCACCGTTTCCTGACCGCGACGCAAGGGGGCTTCGTCCATGATGTCGTCGTGCATCAGGGTAAAATTGTGAAACACCTCCACCCCTATGGCAGGACTGATGGCATCGCGCACATCGCCTCCAAACATATCGGTGGCGCCGAGCATCAAAGCCGGACGCATACGCTTGCCTCCCAGTTGCATGATGTAGCGCACGGGCTCGTACAGCGCTCCCGACTTGATTTCGGCCACGTATTGGTCGGTGGCGTCTGAAATGATTTGCTGAAGTTGCTGAAGGGTGTGCATCAGTGGGTTCTTTCAAGAAGGTTGAGCAGGTACTGACCGTAGCCGCTTTTTACGAGGGGTTCCGCGAGTGTTCTGAGCTGGTTGGCATCAATAAATCCGCGGCGGTAAGCCACGCTCTCAATGCATCCGATTTGCAATCCCTGACGCTCTTCAATGGCCTGTACAAATTGCGAGGCCTGCATCAGCGAGTGAAAGGTTCCGGTATCGAGCCAGGCTGTTCCGCGGTCCAGAATGGCCACTTGCAGCTTGCCGCGCTCCAGGTAGGTTTTGTTTACGTCGGTGATTTCGAGCTCACCGCGCGCGCTGGGCTTCAGATTGCGGGCAATGTCAATCACGTCGTTGTCGTAGAAATAGAGTCCCGGCACAGCAAAGTTCGACTTGGGCTTTTCGGGTTTCTCTTCGATGGAAATGGCCCGCTGCTGGTCGTCGAACTCAACCACTCCGTAGCGTTCGGGGTCGCGCACGTGGTAGGCAAACACCACTCCACCGTCGGGGTTGGTGTACTCCTCGAGCTTGGTAAAAAGCCCCGAGCCGTAAAAGATATTGTCGCCCAGCACGAGGGCTACTTTGTCGTTTCCGATAAAATCAGCGCCAATGGTAAAGGCCTGCGCCAGTCCTTTGGGCTCTGCCTGCACGGCATAGTTGAACGAGCAACCGAGCTGGCTTCCGTCGCCCAGCAGTTTTTCGAAATGCGGCAGGTCGTGCGGGGTTGAAATGATGAGAATTTCGCGAATCCCCGCTCCCAGCAATACCGACAGCGGATAATAAATCATCGGCTTGTTGTAAATGGGCATAAGCTGCTTGCTCACCGCGAGGGTCAGCGGGTGCAATCGGGTTCCTGAACCGCCGGCAAGGATGATTCCTTTCATGATGGTTTATTGTTGTCGGATTCTTCAATATCATGGCCGCTTTCGTCCAGTCGGCGCACCACGAGTTCGTTCAGTTCAATGTCTTCTTCCTCGTCAATGATTTCCAGCAGCGGCTCGTTGAAAGAGCGCGTGGTGATAGAGCGCTCCAATGTGAGCAGCAAGGACGGTAGCAGCACGAGGTTGGCCAGCATGGCAATCAGCAGCGTTACCGACACGAGCACCCCGAGGGCCACGGTTCCGTCGAAATTAGACAGGGCAAACATCCCGAAACCGAAGAAGAGTACAATAGAGGTGTAAATCATGCTCACCCCCGTTTCGCGCACCGAGCGGATAACGCTTGTGCGGATGTCCCACTCGCGCAATCGCAGTTCCTGGCGGTACTTGGCGAGGAAGTGAATGGTGTCATCCACCGAAATACCAAAGGCAATGCTGAACACAAGGATGGTAGATGGCTTGATGGGAATTCCGGCGTAGCCCATAATGGCCGCGGTGATAATAAGCGGAAAGAGGTTGGGCACGAGCGACACAATCACCATCCTCCACGAGCGGAAAAGCAAGGACATCACCGTTGCAATCACCAAAATAGCCAGAAACAAGCTGATAAAGAGGTTTTTCACTAGGTAGTTGGTTCCCTTCAGGAACACCACGCTGGTACCGGTGAGCATGATATCGAAGCCCGTACCTGCAAAAACCGAATCAATGCGCGGACGCAATTCTGCAATCAGGTCGTCCATCTGGGTGGTTCCGATATCGGCCATCTGCGCCGTAACGCGGGTTACCGAGCGGGTAGAATCCACAAAAAGGCGGGCAATGTCGGCCCCGTCTTCGTAGCCCGTAAGGTAGGGAGCAATAAAGCTGCGCTCGTTGTTGTTCATCAGGGAATAGCGCGCCGGATTGCCGTTGTAAAAGCCTTGCTTGGCGAATTTCAGGGCGTCGGCAATGGAGAGCGACTTGCTCAGCTCGTCGTGCTCGGCAAGCACCGTTTGAAGCTGGTCTATTTTCTTCAGGGTGTTGGGCTGGGTGATGGCGCCGGCTTTGCGGGTATCAATCATCACCTCAAAAGGCATCACTCCGTTGAAGTTGTCTTCCATAAACTTCAAATCGGTGAGCACGGGGTCATCTTTGGGGAGGTCGTCCACAATGTTTCCGGTGGCGCGTATAAGGGTGATACCATAAACCCCCACCACAAACAGCACCACGGTAATGATGTACACCTTGGTGCGGTGCCCTGTTACCCAAACCACGAGCCGGTCCACCGTGTAGTAGAGCCACTGCCGGTCCAGGTGGCGGGTGTGGCGCTCGCCGGGCTTGGGCAAAAAGCTGAAAACCCCCGGAATGATAAGAATAGACAGCACAAAAAGGCCCATGATGCTGATGGAGGCCACCACACCGAATTGCTTCAGCATGTCGCTCTGGGTAAAGATAAAGGTGGCAAAACCCAGCGCCGTGGTGGCGTTGGTCATAAAGGTTGCGTTGCCCACCTTGTGAATAACCCGCGTAAGGGCCTTGATTTGGTTGCCGTGGTTTTTGAACTCGTGGTGGTACTTGTTGAGCAGAAACACCCCGTTGGGCACCCCGATTACAATGATAAGCGGCGGGATAAGCGCCATCAGAATGTTGATGCGGTAATCGAAAAGCGAAATGGTACCGATGCTCCAAATCACCCCGATAATCACCACCGTAAGGCACACCACCACTACCTTGAGCGAGCGGAAAAACAGGAACAGCAGCGTGGCGGCCACACCGGCGGCCAGCAGTACAAACTTGCCCATTTCGCCCTTTACCCTTTCGGAGATGGTGGTGCGTATGTAGGGCAAGCCGCTGTAATACACCTGCATGTGCTCGCGGGTAAACTGCTGCCCCAGGTCGGTGATGTTTTCTATCACATCGCCGCGGTCTTTGGAGTTGAATTTATCGGCGTCCACAAACACCATCATGAGCTGGGCGTGGGTTTCGCGGTTAAACAGCAGTCCCTCGTAAAAGGGCAGCGACTCTATCACTCCGCGCAGCGAATCCACCTCGGTTTGGGTGGTGGGCTCGCGCTTCACCACGCGCACCAGGTCAAAGCGCTTAAGGTCGGTATTGCGTTGCAGGTTGTAGAGGTGTGCCACCGAAAACACGGAGTCCACCCCTTCCAGTTTGCGCAGGTCATTGCCCAGGCGGTACCAGGCCGCAAAGTTGGCCTGTTCATAAAACTCCTCGCCTTTTACGCCCAGTACAATGAGGTTTCCGTCTTCTGAGAACAAGGAGCGAAAGCGGTCGTAGTGCACGTTGGTGCTATCATCGCTGGGCAGCAGGTTGGCCGGGCGGTACTCCATATCTACCTTGCTGGCCATAAAGCCCATAAAAATGGTCATCAGCCCCACGGCGATGAGAATGGGAATGCGATAACGTAAGATTGCTCCGGAGAGGAAGTGCCACATGATTGTTCAGCCAGCGCCCGGACGAGGTGCTGCCCGACCGGATTTTTAAATAAGGGCACAAAGAAACAAATTCCGACGCATACTTAGGGGATGCTCAACTCAGATTGTGTGGACGGCGGCGAGAGCAAATGACCGTGCCCGGGGGTTGGGGTCATGGCGGCGAGATTATGGAATTGGGCAGGGATGGTTGGGGTGATGGTTGTGTTTAGAGATAAGGGGAATGGAGTTGCGTTTGGGACTTTATGACCCGTC
>SKUL01000191.1 GCA_007129985.1 Flavobacteriales bacterium | reverse complement strand
TTGCTCGACCGGGATTTGAACCGAAGTAATGAAGCGCAATCGCCGGAACTCTACCCCAATCAGTAGAATTCAATCAGGATTTAGACCTTACCCGCGTAGGCTTCAGAAATGCTCATGATGTTGTCGCCCACTTTTTCGCAGAACTCGAACATATCGCTGTAATACAGGCCACTTTTTACGGAATACACACCTTTCTCGAGATTCTTGAGGTGCTTTTTGCGAAGCTCGTCACGCAAGGAGTTGATTTCTGCTTCGGCAAGTTGGGCGGCCTCCAACTGCACTTTGTCAGATTCGGTGCTGAGGTTATTGGTCATCAAGCGAAATGCTTCGTCCAGCAAGAGCAGCATTTTTTTGATGTTTTCGCGTTGCTCCGGGAGGAAGTAAATCTTGTTGTCGTTTTTGCGCTCAAGGCGTTTGCTCATTTGGTAGTACAAGTCGCCAATGCGTTCCAGATCGTTGGCAATACTCAGCAATGAGCGAACTTTAGCCGAGGTTCGAATGCTGATGGTACCTTCCGAAAGCTTGGACAGATAGTTGCTGATTTCCACCTCTACGCGATCAGTAATCTCCTCGTATTTGCGGATCTTTTCAATGAGCTTTTTACGTTTTTTCGAATCGCTTTCTTCCAGCAATTCAAGTGTCATGGTGTTCATTTTTGCTGTAAGCGAACTGAATCGGGAGGTTTCTTTGTAGGCTTCAAGCAGCGAAAGTTCAGGCGTTCCCATCAAGCCTGTGGAAATATACTCCAAACTAAAGACTGTGTCATCACCACGCGAGGGAACCAGTTTGATGACCACCCGCTCAATAAGCGGCACTAACCCCACAAGGATGAGCACCGTGACCAGATTGAACGAGGTATGGAAAATGGCGAGGCCGTATATCACTGCTTGCGGGTCGTCGGTGTCGAATACTGAACCGAGCCCCCAGCTTTGAGTGAGAAAATCAACTCCTTTTAAAAACCCGGCAAAAAATAACACCATCCAGATAACGCCCGCCGCATTGAAGATAAAGTGCGCGCGGGCAGCTCTTTTGGCACTTATGTTTCCAACCAATGCCGCCAGGTTGGCAGTCACAGTGGTTCCGATATTTTCGCCGAGGATGGTTGCCGCGCCGAGTTCAAAGGGCAGTCCGTTTACGCAAAGCACCAGGGTGAGTACAAGCGCTGCACTGGATGATTGAAGAACAATGGTGAGAATACTTCCCAGAAATAGAAACAAAATAACAGAGAGCACCCCCATATCCGCCAAACGCTCAAGCGAAACCAGCAAATCAGGATTGAGGAGCGCCATGGTTGAGTTGAGCAGCCCAAGACTCATAAACACCAGAGCAAAGCCAATTACCACCTCACCCCAGTTGTTGAGATTTTTGTTGTTGAGGAAAAGGAGAGGCAGCCCGAACGCCAGAATGGGTAGCGTGTAATCGTAAATGGCAAACGGAGAAAACCCGAGAATGACTATCATCCACACCGTCATGGTAGTACCGATGTTGGCGCCCATAATGACGCCAATTGCCTGACGGAGGTTGAGCAGCCCAGCGTTTACAAAGCTTACAATCATCACTGTAATGGCCGAGGACGATTGAACCAATGCAGTAGAAAGAAAGCCACTACCTACACCGGCGAGCCGGGTACCGGTCATATTGCTCAACACCTGACGCATTCGGCTACCCGACACTTTTTGGATACCCTCGCTCATCACCTTCATTCCGAAAATGAAGAAGCCCAATGAGCCAAGCAACGTAAGAAACTCCAATACGCTCAATTCCATCATCAGGATGATTGCATTACAAGAGGGCGAAACTACTGCAAGTGCCCATCAGCCGCGGCAGCCCCATGTTAATTTTTGGTTATGGATACTTTCAGCTTCGCACGATAGCAGAGTAACCTCACCTCTGTCTTTGGCCAAAGTAACCGACTTTCGATGACATAGGAATGTTTGTGGCTAAAAATCCTGACATCCTCATCTTAAAAACAAGGATATCAACTGCTATCGCACCAAATTATCCGGAAAAGAACCATTGAAACCCACCACCGGATAGCGATTATGCGTAGGCTCATACCACTTTGACCGTTGGTAGATAAAGGCGAGCTGCTGCCATACATCAGAGGCAAAATCAGGGTCTTTCTTTTTTGCGAGAAAGCGGGCCTTCAGCCCGGGGTCTTCTTCCAGTATGCGCTCTACCTCAGTGTCAAACAGGTAGGGAGAGAAGTATTCCTTTTGCATCAAGATGGCGTCGAAAAAGTTCCAGCAGAAGAAGCTGTCCTCCGACCGTGGATCCAAAACATGCGCAAGGTACTGGTTGGTGGGCTGATTGGTGCGTATTACAAAATCGCCTGCACGAAAGGGTAGCTCTTTTCGCTCCTGACGAATTTGAACTTCGTGGTGAAGGTAGTGACCCTCATACGGACGGGCTGAAGACTGATAATCGGTGATGTACATCACGTCCACAGAAAGCTCAGTATCTGCGCGCAGTTCTTTTACCTGCACACCATTGAGCCGGAGCAGTTCAACCACTTCCGTCCACGCCTGTGGAATGATATAATAATCAGGAAGATTCACTGTGAGATCGGGCACAAGTGTTCGGTACCACGGAACATCTTTTTCGTAGGGTTTGCTCGTGTTGTAGTAGCGCTGCTCGGTTCCGGTAACCTTACTGGTGCGGTATTCCACCTCGTATCCCTTAAAGCGAAAAATATCGTGGGTGGTGGTATCAACGCGGTGGTTGAGTTCTACCTCCCTCGCTTCAGAGGTGTGCCCTGCGGCCTTTGCCCGGAGTTGCGCGATGATTTCGCCGCGCTGATCGGTCATTTCAAGCAGAGCCTGCAACAGTGCTTTGGTGGCCTTTACGCGTTCGGCGAAGGGTTTCAGCATGTGCGCTTCGGCCGTAAAGCCAAGCGAATGAAACAGGTTGACATAGCCTGAAGAGTAGCGCGGAGAATCCGGGTAGTGCATGATGCCGCTCTCAGGGGTTCCTTTGCGGGTGCTCACATAAGGCGCCATGGGGTATCCGAGCTCCTCCATTCTGCTGTATAGAAAAGGTACCAGTTCGCGGTCGGTAATGGCCCCAAGCAGGCTGTACATTTTACCCGAATTGGGAGCAATCAAGGTCATGGTGTAGCTGTAATCTGCTCCGTTGGTGGTGTGGGTATCCACAAAGACATCGGGGTTCCACTGTTGGAAGAGCGTTGTAAAACTCCGCGCGTTGCGACTGTCACACTTTACAAAATCACGGTTAAGGTCAAGGTTTTTGGCGTTGCCCCTGAAGCCGTGCATTTCGGGTCCGTCCTGATTGGCCCTGAAGCAGCACCCACGGTTCAGCATTCCGCCTACATTGTATACAGGAATGATCAGTACTACGGTGTTTTTCAAAAGCGGATCGTCGTTGCGAAGTAGTTCCTCTGCCCACTCTATGCTCGCATCAATACCACATGGTTCTCCGGGGTGAATGCCGTTGTTAACCAGCAGCACGCGCTTGTTTCGCTGTTGCGTCCTGGCAGGATTGAAATCCCCGTGGCTGTCCATCACAAACAAATGCAGAGGAAGTCCTGAATCCGTGCTTCCGACAGTTTTCAGTTCGGCAGATTTGTATTTCGACGCCAACAACTCGTAGGCTTCAATGGTTTCTTCGTAGGTGAGGCTTTTGTTCTCCTCGTAAGAAAGGTTAATCTGCGCATTGACAATCAGCCAAAAAGAAAAAAGTAGTGTGAGAAAAAAACGCTGCTTCATTATGTGTTGTTAGGGCATGGCGAAGGTACCCAATTAACAGAAAAGTAATGCGTATCTACACCTGTACACCACTCAAAAACCCTCGTGATTGCTTAACTTTAGCACCGAAACAAGAGCAAAATTTGTGAAATTAACCCTCGCCTTATTGAGTGTTTGCCTGTGCTTCAATAGTCTGGCCAACATCACTTCCTTACAACAGCGCAACATTACCCCTGAGAGCTTTTCAGTGAAATTCACTTCTGCCGCGGCAGGAATAGGTGTGCTGAAATACGGAACTTCACCTTTGAGCGGGAGCGTAGTTGCCGGAACGGATATTTTGAACAACCATG